>CAZRAU010000013.1:15393-53031 GCA_964598025.1 uncultured bacterium | reverse complement strand
GATGCTCGCCGGTCGTCATTGCGGCGTACGCAATGTACGCCTCACTCCTCACGGCTTCGCAAGCCTTGCATCCAGGCGGTTTTGACCAGCCTGGGCGCTGAGGGTTTGTGAAAACGGCCCGTCTGCTGCGCGATGCTCGCCGGTGGAACTCTTCTGAAACCCCGAAGCCACAAAAGTAATCATAATAGTAACCGATGCGATTAGTTGTGGATTTTGGAGTCCAACCGAATATTCCGTCCGGCGTCGCCACCGGGGTCCTTTTGGGTCGCGCCGAAGCTCCGGTAGGGAAGAAGGAACTGGCGGCGCCGGGCGAAGTCGCCGGGTGTCAATACCGAATCACCTCTCTGATCATCCGTCTCGCCTGCTCACGGAAACATTGACAAGGCTTTGAAAGCGTGGTATCCATGCTTGTGTACGCGGAGTGGAGTCATGCTGCACCTTCGCCGCACATAAGGAAGTTGACGGGAAAGCTGATAAGCCACGGTTGGGTTTTGTGGAATGGAGCTATGAAGAAGGCCCTGTTCTATACTTTCTTGGCGATTTTCGTGGCCACGGCGGTGGTCACGCTGCTGGGGATCGCAGGCATCCTCGACATCCGAGAGACTTATCTGGACAAGCTATTCTATGCTCTGATCGTTGAGCTCGTCGGGTCTGTCATCGGGGTCTTCAGGCGAGCCAGCTTCTTTTCCGGCCCGGCCAGACTCAGCCTTGTGCTCTTGCCCAAGGAGTCCTTTGGCAGGCAGGCGGGCCCCTATGTCTGTAAGATATACGTTTACAATCAAGACACGGACGGAGAACGAGAGATCACGCCACAGCTCAAGCGAGCTAATGGTTATTTGTGTGCGTACCTCGATGGCATTCAAGAATCGGAACTCGTCAAAGTAAGAGTGGTCAACGGCAACAACGAGACATGGGAGTCTGAGTACTTCGACGCCCATGTGGCAAAAGCCGAGATGCAGAGGACATGAGCCTGACGCTGAAGAACGATTGGGCATACGCAGGCAACGATCGCTGGGATTGGGAGGTTTACCTTGTGGGCGACGACCCTGGCGAACTCGACAAGGTCGACCGGGTCAAGTACATATTGCATTACACTTTTCCGGATCCCATCCGGACCGTAGTGCAGCGGCAGGGAGGTTTTCGCCTGAAGACGAATGGTTGGGGGACCTTCCTAATAAAGGGGTTTGCGTATCTGAAGAACGGCAGCAAGGTGAAACTCGAACATGATCTGCAACTGCGCTACGATCCGCCCAAGGGGAGCTCAGACTGAACGCCTCCAGGATGTAACCTGGTCTCGCCGCCGTGCGTTTACGCGCTCTTCCGCTTCTCTCAAAGGTCGTCCCACAGCAGAGGCAGGTTAAGCCCGTGAGGCATCTTCAAGCTCGTTGAAGATGATCACTACGCCTGAAACCTGATTAGCCTTGTTGCGGATCTTGGCCGCACTGTAGCATAGTGTGACCACACTACCATCGCATCGCGTCAGTGTGGCGCCTCCCGATGGCCTTGAGGTGTCAGGTGACCTCATGAGCATGGTGAACAGGCCGTCGGAACGAGAGGAAAGACCCTCCACCTTCAGAGGTAGGACCTCTCTCAGGGGTTTACCCAGCGCCCCGGCTTCCGTCCGGCCGGTGAGATGCTCAGCGGCGGTGTTGAACATGACCACGTCACCCTGGAGGTCGGTAGCTACCATGCCGTCATGAATGGCCCTGAGCGTTTTCAGGAGATGGTCCCTCTCGGCGGCGATCTGTTCGCTCTCCCGTCTGCCCTCGGTGATGTCGGCATCCGCGCCTCTGTATCCCAGAAGCTCACCGTCATCGTTCAGCATGGGTACGCCGCTTGTGGAAAGCCATACTATGCTCCCGTCCTTGTGAATATGGCGATTGACATACTCCTGGAACGGTTTTTTGAGTGTGAAGATATCAAAGACCGCCTCTTTTGCCTTCTCCCTCTCCTCGGGCACGAAGAAGTCATAGAAGTGCCTCCCCAGCACCTCCTCGGGTTCATACCCGAGCAGTCTCTTCACGACCGGACTGGAATAGGTATAGATGCCCTGAGCGTCGACCTCCCAGATCCACTCCGTGGCGTTCGCAGCGATGTCTTTGAATCTCTGCTCGCTACGGCGAAGCGCCTGATCCGCACGCTTACGCTCGGTAACATCCTTGGTAGCGGCAATAAAACCCTTGGGATTGCCGACCGCATCTTTTATAACGGCGGCGTCCATTTCGCCTATGAACTGCGTGCCGTCTTTTCTCACCAGCGTGTATTCGGTGCACCTGAGGGAACCCTCTCTCAGTGTCTTCTTCATGTTCTGGAGTGCCCGTCGGTGGTCCTCGGACCCTATGAGCTCGAAGTAACTCCTGCCGACAAGTTCATCGGGCTTTTCATAGCCATGAAGCTGCAGCGTTCTGCCCGATACTTCCGTGATCCTGCCTTGCAGGTCGGTGACCGTGACGGCGTCGGTTGTCGTCCGCACCAGGGTCGCATACATCTCCTCGGATTCCTTGAGTATGGCCCTTGCCATCTTGGTCTCGGTGATATCGGCCATGATTCCGGTAAGCCCGACCAGGCGATCACCGTCGGTGTTGGGTCTGCAGGAGATCCTGACAAAATGGGTTTCCCCGGTCTTGTCAATCACCCTGACCTCCTCGGTCTTTTGAGTTCCGCTGAGTCCCCTCTCCAGCGTGACCAGAAGACCGGGTGCGTCATCGGTGTGTACGAAGCAATTGAAAGGTTTGCCGATTATGTCATTCGGTGAGTACCCCAGGGTCTGCTCGAGCACCGGGCTTATGTAGGTGAAACGCCCCTTGGTATCGAGTGTGAAGATGATCTCGTTTATGTTCTCCACCAGAGAGCGGTGCTGCTCCTCCGATCTCCGTATGGCCTCCTCGGCCTTCTTACGCTCGGTGATGTCCCGGACGATAACCTGAATAAGCTTACGTCCCTGAATCTCGAATAGGCTGGCGGAAACCTCCGACTGGAAGACTGTGCCGTCTCTTCTCATGAAATCGATCTCGAAGTTCACGAATCCCGACTTGGCGACCTGCTGAAACGCTCGCTCACATTTCTCCAGAGAGGTATGGGGATGGAGATCGGAGATCTTGAGCGCAAGCATCTCGGACCGTGTACGTCCGTATACTTCTAGTGTTCGCTCGTTCACATCGACTATGTTGCCGTCCAGGTCATGCACGAATATGGCATCGCTGGAATACTGGAACAGGCTGCTGTACTTCTGCCTGCTTTCCCACAGGGCTTCCTCGACTTTCTTGCGTTCGGTCACGTCCATTGTGATCTCTACGGCGCCGCTGATTTTGCCGTCTTCGTCCTTCAGGGGATAGCCTGTTATAAACCAATGCCTGCCGTCCGGGCTTCGCACTTCCGCTTGTGCGGACTCGCCGGTGGCCGTGGCGGTCCTGACCGGGCATCCCGCGCATGGCTCGTTCCGCCCCTGCCATATCTCGTAGCAACGCCTTCCGACCAGGTCCTCGGGTTCCGCGCCGACGGATGCCCCAGCCGCCTGGTTGGCCCAGATCACCCTCATCTGGTCGTCCTGTAAGACGATGTGTTCAGAGATCTTGTCCAGAAGCGGTCCCAGCTCCAGTTCGGCGGGACCCTGCTTGGTCTTTTCGAGCACCCTTGTTTCGGGTTCGAGGTTTGAGGTCATCTCAAGTACCCCCACGGAGGCTTGCTTCCGCGCTGTCCGGGTTGCACCGGGCCCGACGGACTCGAGCACTGTGCCGAACCACGTTCGGCCTGCCCTTCACGGGAACACGTTTTCCGATCAGTTGCTTGACTTCAGTGCCTGGAGTGGTATGTCCCCCAAGTGTGCCGCCGTCTCTCCAATCCTTCGTCACGACAATGTTCGCTCTTGAGCGATTCCGCATGAAGCCGCTGATCGGGTTTGCATTGTTGCACATGTGCGGCGTCCAAGGTTCCCATTGGGAGTGCAATAACAGAAGTCTGACACCCCCATGCGCCGGGGCGGTTTGACTCGGCGCGGCAAGTGTGGTAAAATGAGAAAAATGAGACTTGGTGAGGTCTGTCGCCATGCCGATGGCGACATTGTGATTATAGACGGGTGACAGCAATCCACGTGTCCCGAGGTCGCATCTAAGAAGCGAGTGGGTCGCCGGATGCCGCGGAAAGGCTGGGCTTGATTGAGAAGTATCATACTTGTATCTTTCGTCTGCATGTGCCTGATATCGGCCCAGGGCCTCCGGGCCTATGATCTCACCCTGAGCGACCCTGCGGGAGATGATTACGGTCCCGGAGACTACGTCTATCCCCTGGACCCGGTTTTCACACCCGGGTCTTTCGATATCACCCGGTTTTCGGTGGATGAGGTCGGGAACCTGCTTCGATTCCAGATTGAAATCGCGGGCGAACTTGAAGATCCCTGGGGATCAGGGGCAGGGTTTTCGCTTCAGAGCATAGACATATATGTGGACCAGGACGGCATCGAAGGATCGGGGGCGCTCTGGTCGTTGGAACGGCGCAATGCCGATTTCTCACCAGCGAGCGCCTGGGAATATGTGGTGTGGTGCGCGCCGTCCTTTGATGGTTTCGCCCCGCACGTGGTGGACTCCGAAGGTACCGAGTACTATTCCGGGGTGAGTGTCAGTGTGGATCAGGCGGCCGATATAATAACGGTCGATGTGCCCAAGACCATCCTGGGGAGTCCGGATCCCGGCTGGAGATACACCGTGGTGATGCTCGGCCAGAACGGGTACGAACCAGGCAGGGTGAGGCCGGTTGTGGAGGATGCGGGCCAGTGGGTTCTGGGAGGTGGAGACAACGGACAATTCGATTCCAATATCATAGACCTTGTGGCCGAGGCCGGAGTAGATCAGGAGGCTCTTCTGGCCAACTACAACCCCCAATCCGGGGTAAGGCCCATCATCATAAACAGAGTCGATTCGGCCCCGCCGGTGATAACTCACACTCCGCCGTCCTCGTGGGAGGCCCATATTCCGCTTGGTGTCGCGGCGGACATAGACGATGACGTCGTGACCGGGGCGGCCCTCTTCTTCAGGATGGCGGGAGAGGCGTTCCAGGAGATCCCGATGGCGAGACAGCCGGGAGGGATCTGGACCGGGACGGTGCCCGGCGGGGAGATCGATGAAGGCATTCTCGAGTACTATGTATATGCCACGGATGCTACCAACGCGGCGACCCTTCCGGACTCCGCGACACCCTTCGAGGTTACGGTCACGGCCGATCTTATGCCTCCATCGCTTGAGAATCTGGGGGCGAGTCCTTCGGTCTTTTCCCCTAACGGCGACGGCTACAAGGATTCGACCGCGATAGATGCAGCCTTCAGCGAACCTTGCTGGGTCCGGCTCGATGTGCATGACTCGAATGGGGCCCATGTGCGTGCGCTTGCCGAGAGTGTCTATGCCGAAGCCGCAATGAGCGCCTGGTGGGATGGAAGAGACGATCTGGATGATGTCGCGGCCGACGGCGACTATGAAGTGGTCGCAAACTACACCGATCTTGCCGGGAATCCGGGCCCTCCGGATTCCATCCAGGTGGAGATCGATATGGATCAACCCTTCCGCCAGCTGGATGCCATCCTGCTTTTCCATGCCAACCAGAATCTCGTCCCCTACGGCAAGGCCGCAAACACGGCCTGCTACAAGGGAGTGCTCAATGTGCTGAGGGCCCATCCCACGCTCAAGTTCGTGATTCACTTCTCGGGCTCGCTCTTGAGCGATCTCCTGTGGGAAGATCCTGAGGTGATCGAGATACTCCGCGAGGGGGCGCAGGAAGGCCAGTTCGAGATCGCGGGCAGCACCTACATACAGAACATCATCTACTCCACGAGGAGTTCCACCGACGACTTCCAGTTCAACCAGCATCAGATCGCGATCCACCGGGACCTCATAGAGAGCGTGCTCGGGGTCGCGCCCGTGAGTTTCTGGAATCCTGAGCGGGTCTGGACGCAGAACATAGTGAAGCTCCTGGCCGACAACGCCTATGAGATCGTTCAGATAGAGGACCATATCCTCTATGACAGCGGCATCACCGGGAGCGAATACGCTGTCCGGACTACCACCTACCAGGGCAACTCCGTCTATGTCTTCGACGATGACAAGGCCTTCGAAGGTACGGTGAACGGTGCGATAGACAGTGGCGATACGGCTGCCGTGATGTGGTTTCTAAGGAATCTCTATGCCGAGGATGTGAATGACCGCTACGCCGTCTGCTATCACGAAGACATGGAGGCCACCGGGCTGTGGGACTATGAGAGTGGGGAGAACCCGGCAGTGGATTTCGGCAACCTGGACAAGCTTCTGACCGCCCTGGAGAACGACCCTGCCATCAAGGTCACGACCTACAGCGAGTTTCTCCGCGACCACGAGCCCACCGAGGACGTGACCCCTATAGTCGACGGGGCGGCTGTCTGGATGGGGGAAGACGCCTGGTTTGCGGAAGACGCCGAACCCGCAGCCGAGGCCTACAGAGATCTCTTCGATGCCGTACGGGACACGCTGAACGCAGTCCATGCCGAGTTCGCCTCTTACGCACCGGATACGCTGGCGGCAAGAAGCCTTCTTGATCATGCCTGGTTCACCCTCATCGCCCACCAGTACGAGTTTGCCGTCCATGGTTACGGCGGTATCGTGGGGACCACGCAGTGGGATCTTGCGCGTACCGCCCTGGTAAGCGCCCGCGCCGCGAGAGCAGCCCTTGCGCCCGAGGCCGGGATCACGGCGATGGATGTCAATGATGACGCCATCGATGAGATCGTAGTGGTGACCTCCGGAGACTTCTATGTGTTCTCTCGCTACGGGGGGCGCCTCCTCTACTGGTTCGACCTCGAGGACGGGACCGAGCTTGTGGGCAACGAGAACTTCATGCGGAGCTACGGAGAGCCTTATACCGGTGACAACGCCTATGTGCCGGTGGCCGTCGGGAGTGAAGCCTACTCATGGCTCAGCGGTAATATGATTATTCCCGAGATCCAACAATACAGATTCGAGGCGCGCCGGCGCTGTTTCAATGACTCGGTCTTCACAAACGGCACTTCGGCCGGCTCGCTCGTTGGCAGCCTGCTTCCCTATGAGATCGGCACAGGTTATGTCCGGTTCACCTATAACCTTGGGGACCTCACCATTCATAAGACCATAACGCCGTCATCTCATGCTCTCGGTCTCCAGTATGCATTCACATCATCCTCCTCCCAGGCGATGGATGTGCAGCTTGTGCTCGAAAACGGGCTTTCCCCCGACTGCCTGAACGTCATGATGACGGGGCGATCCTCACTCAAGTACTGGGACGGCAGCGACACATCGTCGGTTTTCACCCAGGCCATGCCGGGTGTGGTCAACGTCGCGACCGCAAAGGGGCTGGTGTTCGATTTCACCGATCCGCCGGCTTCGGCTTCGAGCGATGTCGATGTCTTCGGCCTGGAGATCAATCCCCGTTGGGCCTTCGAGATCCCGCCTGAGGGGACGGTCTCGGTGAGCATGGATCTTGCGCTGGGCGCCTTCGCCGGCGCGGATGAGCCACCGGAGCGGCCCGCACATGGCTGGCTCAAGATATTGCCGAACCCGTCGCATGACATGGTGGAGCTGGTGCTGCTTGCTCCGGCTGCGCGCGAGGTCAAGGCCAGGGTCTTCGATCCCACAGGGAGGCTGGTGCGGACCTTGCCCGCTCCGGTACCCGGCCCGCCGCCGACCTTCACATGGGATGGCCGTAACCAATCCGGCACACCCGTAGCGGAAGGCATCTATTTTATACGCGTGTCCGCCGATGGTCTGACGGCGACCGGCAAGGTGGCCATCCTGCGCTGACCGAGGCCGGTTTGGATCACTCATCTGCCGCGTTGCGCCCTTGGGGTCGGATCTGGCCCCAAGAAGCTGTCCGCGCACAATACGTTACGCTATTCCGCTGGTGCTCACCTGGACAATGCGGCGTTATCCAGGTATAATGGAGGGGAACCATTGCATCCAACCGGCCTCCCGGGGCCCACATAGGGAAGGAGATTCCGATGAGACACCTTGCGTTTGCACTCGGGTTGGCGGGCATCGCCCTTCTGACCCTCCCGACCGCTCCGACGATGGTCCTCGCCGACGAGGCCGCGGCGATTGACCCTGAGATAGAAACCCTGCAGCGGGCGATTGACGCCGAGGGCTATCACTGGACGGCCAGACGCACTTGGGTAACCGACCTCTCGCCGGAGGAGTTCCAGGGGCTCTTGGGCTACAGGATGTCTCCCGCTGAAGAGAAGCGGCTCGCCGCGGGCTACGAGCCCGAGTTTCCTGTCGCCCTCGACCTGCCGTCCACCTATGACTGGCGGGACTATGACGGTGTCACGGCTGTAAAGAACCAGGACGGCTGCGGCTCTTGCTGGGATTTCGCCGCGATCGGAGCCCTTGAGGCAGCAGTGAAGATCCATACGGCCACTGAATACGATCTCTCGGAGCAACAGATCTTATCGTGCGCCACTTACGGCTATGGCTGCAGTGGCGGCCACGCGTCCTACGCGTGGGACTACATCCGGGAGCACGGGGCGGTCTCCGAGGCCTGCATGCCCTATGAGGCTGATGATACGGTTCCCTGCGACGACTCGGGTTGCGCCAAGCCGGCCACCGTGAGGGAGTGGATCGACATCCCGAACGACGTCGATGCGATAAAGTCCGCTGTCCTCATAGGCCCGGTGACCACTGCGTTTCACGTCTACGACGATTTCGGGTCATACGGCGGGGGGTGCTACGAGCACGCAGGAGATGATGGGCCGAATCATCTCGTGGTCATAATCGGGTGGGACGATAATGGCTGCGGCGCCGGTGGGGGCGCGTGGCTCTGCAAGAACAGCTGGGGTACGACCTGGGGTGACAGCGGCTTCTTCTGGATCAAGTGGGGGACGTGCAACATCGGACGGTCCACGCAGCTGGTCTATTACTACCCCGGCATCGAGGTCTGCTACTCAGGCCAGGTCATGGATGACACGATCGGCGGGACCCCGGGCGACGGTGACGGGTTTGCAGATCCCGGGGAAGCCGTGGGCCTCACCGTGACGCTCCGAAACGACGTGTGCGCCTCCGCCAGAACGGGCGTAGAGGCGACGCTCTCCACATCGAGCCCCCATGTTTCGATCGACCAATCGCTTTCATCCTACGGCAACATCTCACCCGGCCAGTCGGCAGCCGGTTCGCCCGCATTCGAGTTTACCGTTGACGAGTTCGCGCCGGTCGGCGAATACGCCGAGTTCGTGCTTTCGATCACGGCCGACGGCGGCTACACCAACATCGACACCTTCGAGGTCTTCCTGGGGACCTGTCCGATTCTGCTGGTGGATGATGACGGCGGGGAGAGCACCGATCTTTACTTCAAGGGCGCCCTCGACCGGAACGGCTACCTCTATGCGGTCTGGACCGAGATAATCGACGGTTACATACCCGTCTCCGAAGTCGAGCGCTACCCGGTCACGATCTGGGACAACGGCTGGGGCGGCAACCTTGGCAGCAACAACCGAAGTGTCGTTGCGAGCTTCCTCGACGGTGGGGGGAATCTCATGATATCCGGCCAGGACATCGGGTGGTACCACAACTATGACAGCGACCAGGCCAAGATCGACTTCTACGAGACGTATCTCCATGCGACCTATATCGCCGATGACTCGGGCTACCGCACCTTGACAGGCATAAGCGGTGACCCTATCGGGGGCGGGCTCTCATTCTCTCTTAACGGAACGGGCAGCGCGACCAACCAGTTCTATCCCAGTGAGATCCAGCCCCGAAGCGGCGCCACCGGGATCTTCGAGTACGTCACCGGCGCCGAGGGTGCGCTTCGCTACGGCACGGGCCACCGGCTGGTCTATCTTGCCTTCGGCCTGGAGGGTGTCACCACGGCATCGGCGCAGGACACCATCATGAAGCGCTGCCTCGAGTGGATCGTCGATGAATGGCCGGATACCGAGCAGCCGAGTGTGTCACTTATCGCCCCGAACGGCGGCGAGGAGTTTGCAGGTAACGATGTCGTCGAGATCACCTGGAGCGCTTCGGACAATGTCGGTGTGACAAGCATCAGTATCCTCCGATCATGGGACGGTGGCGTGACTTTCCCGGATTCGATCGCCTCGGAGGAACCCAACGATGGGTCCTTCATGTGGACCATCCCTGACAGCACGAATGGGACGTCGCGCGTCAGGGTCATCGCCGAGGACGCCGCCGGTCTTGCCTGGTATGACGACTCCGACGGCGATTTTTCGGTCGACGCGCTGTCCGGGATCCCGGACAAGACCACTCCCGGGCTTCTCGCGCTAGATCAAAACGTGCCGAATCCGTTCAACCCGGTCACGCGGATCGCATATAGGATCCCGACCGCATCCCGGGTCATGCTGGGCATCTACGATGTCTCCGGAAGGCTTGTGAGGCAGCTGGTGGACGCAGACCTCGCGGCGAATGAATATCTTGCCACCTGGGACGGCCTCGCCGAGAGCGGCGAGACGGCAGCGGCCGGTGTCTACTTCTACCGGCTGTCGGCCGACGGCAAGGAGATCGATCGCAGGATGATCCTCATCAAATAGCAGGTTAGGGGTCTGATCTTGAAACGAGTTGTTGGGGTCAGATCTTGTGAATTGAGTTCACCCATGAACTCAATTCACAAGATCTGACCCCGATGTTTTGCCGATGTCCAAGGCCCGACCCCTTTGTTGACTTTGGGTGGGGGTGGGGGTAAATTGTTATGACAGCCTGCTCACAGGCCGAAGAGAGATAGAGTAGGGTTCCAAAAAGGAAAAAGACCATGTATAACATCTGTGTGACAGGGTCGGGGTATGTCGGGCTGGTCACTGGTGCATGCCTGGCCGATTTCGGGAATAGCGTACGGTGTGTGGACATCGATGAGGATAAGATCAAGCGACTGCGGAGTATGGAGATACCGTTCTATGAGCCTGGTCTCCAGGAGATTGTGAGAAGGAATGCAGAGGGTGGAAGGCTCTTCTTCTCTACCGACGTCAATGAGGGCATCGAGAAGTCCATAGTGGTCTTCGTGGCTGTAGGGACCCCGATGAGCGAGAGCGGCGAGGCCGACCTTTCGTATGTCGAAATGGTGGCCAAGAGCGTAGGCGAGCATCTGAACGACTATAAGATCGTGGTGCTGAAGAGCACAGTCCCCTCGGGTACGTGTAACCTGGTGGAGGGTATTATCAAGAACTGCTGTCCGAGCGGCCAGGAGTTCGACGTGGTCTCGAATCCCGAGTTTCTGCGGGAAGGCTCCGCGGTCGAGGATTTCATGCAGCCGGACCGGATCGTCCTGGGCGCCTCGACCGAAAGGGCCCTCAAGGTGATGAGGGAGATCTATAGACCCCTGATTCTTCAGGACACCGCAGTTGTGGAGACCGATGTCAAGACCTCTGAGATGATCAAGTATGCATCCAACGCTTTCCTTGCGACCAAGATAAGCTTCATAAACGAGATCGCCAATGTCTGTGAGCTGGTGAACGCCGATGTGTCCATGGTTGCCAGAGCGATGGGACTGGACGACCGGATAGGGCCGAAGTTCCTCAAGGCGGGCGCCGGGTTCGGTGGTTCGTGTTTCCCTAAGGATACGCGGGCCTTGGTAAGGACCGCGGAGAATGTCGGCTATGACATGAAAATCGTGAAATCGGTGATCGCAGTGAACGAGGCCCAGCGTTATCGCATGGTCGACAAGGTGGAGAGGGCCGTGGGCGGAGTGAAGGGCAAGACAATCGCTCTTCTGGGGCTTACTTTCAAGCCCGATACCGATGACCTGCGCGAGGCCCCGGCTCTGGACATGGCCAGGGATTTGCTCAAGAAGGGGGCCGCAATCAGGGTCTATGACCCCGTGGCCATGGACCTGGCAACCGAGGTTCTCGACGGGGTCACCTACTGCCCGGACGTTTTCGATGCGGTCAAGGATGCGGATGTGACGGTCTTCGCGACCGAATGGAACGAGTTTAGGGATCTGGATCTTGTCAAGGTGAAGAAACTGATGAAGTCCCCGGTCATCGTAGATTGCAGGAATATATACGAGCCTCCGAGGATGAAGGAGCACGGCTTCACTTATCATAGTGTTGGACGGTCGCCCCAGGAGGTCTGAGATGGCGCAGATTGAAGGCGTGATCATAAAGAAACTCAGGGTCATTCCCGATGAGCGCGGTTTCCTGATGGAGATGCTCAGGTGTGATGATGACTTTTTCAAGGCGTTCGGGCAGGTCTACCTGTCGGTTGCCTACCCCGGCGTGGTCAAGGGGTGGCACTACCATAAGCATCAGACCGATCACTTCGCCGCGGTCAAGGGTATGCTCAAGGTAGTGCTTTACGACATGCGCAAGGGCTCCAAGACCGAAGGGGTAATCAACGAGTTCTTCATAGGCGAGAAGAACCCGGTCCTTCTTGTGATTCCGCCCATGGTGGTGCATGGGATGAAGGCGATAGGAACCGAGCCGGGCTATCTCGTCAATTGCCCCGACAAACCATACGACTATGACGGCCCCGACGAACACCGGGTGGATCCCCATGGTGGCGAGATACCCTACGACTGGGGCCGGAAGGACGGATAGGGATGCCGAAACGACTGCTGGTCACGGGTGGGGCGGGCTTTATCGGCTGCAATTTCGTCAAATACATGCTCGAGAAATACGGCGATATCGAGATCGTAAACCTCGACAAGCTCACCTATGCAGGCAATCCGGACAATCTCAGGGAAGTGGAGGAGGACCCCCGCTACACCTTTGTCGAGGGCGACATATGCGACCGGGAGATTGTCGGGAAAACAGCTGAGGGTTGTGACTGCATCATCAATTTCGCAGCCGAAACCCACGTCGACAGATCCATCGGCGATCCTGCGAGCTTCATCATGACGGACGTTTACGGGACCTATGTCCTTCTGGAGGCCGCCAGATCGCTCGCCGTACCGAAATTCATCCAGATCTCCACAGACGAGGTCTATGGGGATGCGGGCAAGGAGCCCTCCAGGGAGGATTCGCCTCTCATGCCGCAAAGCCCTTATGCAGCCAGCAAGGCGGGTGCGGATAGGCTTGCCTATTCCTACTATGTGACCTATGGCACACCCGTTGTCATAACCCGATGCAGCAACAACTACGGCCCGAACCAGTACCCGGAGAAGATGGTATCGCTCTTTGTAACCAATGCCCTTGACGACCAGCCGCTTCCGGTCTATGGGACGGGCAAGAACACGCGGGATTGGATCCACGCCCTGGACCACGCCCGGGCCCTGGATATCGTGATGAACTCCGACGGCCTCGAGGGCGAGGTCTTCAACATAGGGACAGGCACCGAACTCAGCGTGCTGGACATGGCCGATCTGATCCTCGAGGCGCTGGGCAAGCCCAAATCACTTGTGAAGATGGTCGAAGACAGGCCGGGTCACGTCAAACGCCATGCGGTCAGCACGGAGAAGATCAGATCGAGGCTCGGCTGGAAGCCCGAGGTGGATTTCAAGCAGGGAATTCTGGGCACCGTGGAATGGTATGCCGACAACAGGTGGTGGTGGGAGAAGATCAAGAGCGGGGAATTCAAAGAGTACTATAGAAAGATGTATGCGGGGTTGAACAAACAATGAGAGTAGTCGTGACCGGCGCTGCCGGATTCCTGGGGTCGCACCTCTGTGACTATCTTATGGGCAAGGGCCATGCGGTCATCGGCCTCGACAATCTCATAACCGGGAATACCCGGAACATCGAGCACCTTGCCGGGAACGAGCAGTTCCAGTTCATCAAGCATGATGTGACCGAGTACATCTTCATCTCGGGTGCGGTCGATGCCATCCTTCACTTCGCTTCGCCTGCAAGCCCGGTCGATTATCTCGAGTATCCCATACAGACCCTCAAGGTCGGTGCGCTGGGAACCCATAAGGCGCTCGGGCTGGCCAGAGAGAAGAAGGCCCGGTTCCTCCTTGCCTCTTCATCCGAGGTCTACGGCGACCCACTTGTGCATCCGCAGAGGGAGGACTACTGGGGCAATGTGAATCCTACGGGGCCGAGGGGCGTCTACGATGAGGCCAAGCGCTTCGGCGAGGCCATGACGTTCGCCTACCACCGCACACACGGTGTGGACACCAAGATTGCCAGGATATTCAATACCTTCGGGCCCCGAATGAGATCGGGTGACGGCCGGGTAGTGCCCAACTTCATAACACAGGCGCTTTCAGGCAAGCCCCTCACGGTCTATGGTGACGGCACCCAGACCAGGAGTTTCTGCTATGTGAGCGATCTGATCGAGGGAATCTACAGGCTTCTCATATCGGAATCGAATGAACCGGTCAATCTGGGCAATCCCGTCGAGATGAAGATCATCGATTTCGCCCGGAAGGTGCTGGACTTCACCGGAAGCAAAAGCGACATAGTCTTCGAGCGGTTGCCGGTGGACGATCCCAAGGTCCGCCAGCCGGATATCGGGCGAGCGCGGGAGATGCTGGGATGGCAACCCAGGGTGCCGGTGGAGGAAGGACTCAAAACGACCATAGAGTATTTCAAGGGCGTGATATAGCCTGCCTGTGCGTGATTGGAGGACAACATGGTAAAGGTTGCTGTTGTAGGGGTCGGTTATTGGGGCCCCAATTTCGTGAGGATACTCGATGAGCTTCCCGATTCCCAGCTCGTTGCCGTGTGCGATGCCGACACCAAGAAATTCGAGAGGCTCACGGCCGTCTATCCTCACATCGATTTCACGGACGACCTGGACACGATTCTAGAGGGCGACAAGGTCGATGCGGTCGTAGTGGCGACCGGCTCCGATTCCCACTTCGAAGTCGCCAAGAAGTGCCTTCTGGCCGGCAAACATGCGCTGGTGGAGAAGCCTCTGGCCCTTAAGTCCTCCGATGCCGCCGAGCTCGTGAAGATTGCCGGGGATAAGTCCCGGGTGCTGTTGGTCGGACACCTCCTCAGATATCACAACGGGGTCGTCAAGCTCAGGGAATACATAGACAACGGTTATCTCGGCAAAGTGCTTTACATTTACACGACAAGGGTGAACCTTGGGAAGATAAGGAAAGAGGAAAGCGCGCTCTGGAGCTTCGCCACCCATGATATCTCGTTGGTGAACTTCCTCCTCGGAGGCGAACCCGAGTACGTCACTGCTTCCGGACAGGCTTACGTGAGAGACGGTGTCCAGGATGTTGTTTTTGTGACGCTTCACTACCCCGACCGGGTGATGGCACATCTGCACGTAAGCTGGTTGGATCCCCACAAGATACGAAAGACCACGGTGGTCGGGGACAAGAAGATGGCCGTTCTGGACGACATGCAAGCGACCGAGAAACTTCGGATTTACGACAAGGGGGTTGATTTCGTCCCTTCGTACGGGGATTACGGTGAGTCCCTCACCATAAGGGTGGGAGACATCTATATACCGAAGATCGACATGGCGGAGCCGCTCAAAGTGGAATGCCAGCACTTTCTGGATTGCGTGGCCAAGGGGGCAGAACCTCTGACCGGCGGGGAGCACGGGCTTCAGGTTCTGAGGGTGCTGGAGGCGGCCGAGCGTTCACTCAGAGAGGGAAGCAAGGCCATACGTGTGGGAGGGTGAGACATGGAGCGGCATATAGATCCCTCGGCCAGGATTGCGGATGGCGTGGAGATGGGAACCTACGTGCATATCGGGCCGGGGGTATCAATCGGAAAAGGAAGTAAGATAGGCAATTTCGTGGTGATCCATGCAGACACGGTGATAGGTGCGAATGTGGCGGTCTCCGACAATGCGGTGATCGGCAGGCGCCCCATGAAAGCGGCGATAAGCACCCTGAAAGAGGTGGATCTTCCTCCGGCCGAGATCGGAGAGGGATGCATCATCGGGGCTTTTGTAGCGATCTACCGGGGTTCGAAGCTCGGACAGGGTGTGCTTGTGGCCGACCTTGCATCGGTCCGGGAAGATGTGGAGATCGGCAAGTTCACGATCATCGGGCGCGGTGCCGCGATAGAGAACCACACCACTATCGGTAACTACGTCAAGATTGAGACAAACGCATACATCACAGCCCATTCGGTGGTGGAGGACAGGTGCTTCATCGCCCCCATGGTCACAACCTCGAATGACAATTTTCTGGGAAGGACCAAGGAGCGTCTCAAGTTCACCAAGGGGCCGCACCTGAAGAAGGGTGCCCGCGTGGGCGCAAATGCCACCCTTATGCCCCGTGTAGTGATAGGTGAGGACGCGGTCGTGGCTGCCGGTTCGGTGGTCACGCGGGATGTTCCCCCGCGGAAGATAGTTGCCGGCTCACCTGCCGGAATCATGAAGGATACCCCCGAAGAGCAACTAGTGGAGATGCAAGGTTATGACGAAGATTGAGGGAGGCCGACTTGAGAGTACCCCAGATTGACTTGGTGAGGCAGTACAAATCGATGAAGGACGAAATCGACCGCGGTGTCCTTGATGTTCTTGAAAGCGGTCAGTTCATACTGGGCCCCCGGGTGAGGGACTTGGAGCAGCAACTGGCGGAGCTTACCGGTGCCGGGCAGGCGATAGGCGTGGCGTCCGGCACGGACGCGCTCGAGCTGGCGCTGATCGCGTGTGGCGTCGGAGCCGGCGACGAAGTGATAACCTCTCCTTTCTCATTTGTATCGGTGGCTGAAGTGGCGATCAAGCTGGGCGCAAGGCCCGTATTCAGCGATATCGATAAGCGGACCTTCAATATGGATCCGGCCCGGCTGGAGGACCTTATTACTCCGAAGACCAGGGCCATCGTGCCGGTGCACCTTTATGGTCAGAGCACCGACATGGACCCATTCATGGAGATCGCGGGCAAGCACTCAATCCCTGTGATCGAGGATGCCGCCCAGGCAATAGGAGCCAAGTACAAAGGTAGACCGGTGTGCTCCATCGGGCCTCTGGCCTGTCTGAGCTTCTACCCCACGAAGAACCTCGGATGCTACGGGGACGGGGGGATGGTGTTCGCCAACGACGCCGAGCTGGGTAAGAAAGTGGAGGCCCTCAGGAAGCATGGGCAGATCGAGAAATACAAGTACAACCTGATAGGCCTCAACAGCAGGCTGGATTCCGTTCAGGCGGCTATCCTGCTTGTGAAGGCCCCCAAGATCGGCGCATGGAACGAGCGAAGGCGTGAGGTGGCGTCTGCTTACAATGAGAAGCTGGCGGGCCTTCCAGTGGAGGTCCCCTTTGTCTCGGATTTTGCCTATCATGTCTATCACCAGTACACCATCAAAGTGGCAGATCGCGACGGTCTCGGCGGCTTCCTCGCCTCGAAGGGTATCGGGACGGCCATACATTATCCTCTTGGTTTGCATCTCCAGGATGCCTATCTGCCTCTGGGTTATAAGAAGGGAGATCTACCCAATTGCGATGCGGTCTCAGACCGGGTGCTGTCGCTTCCGATGTTCCCGGAGATCGAGGATGCGGAAGTGGAATATGTGTGCAGCATGATACGGGAGTTCTTCAAAGATGCCTGAGCCTAAGGCGCTGGTGACCGGGGGGGCCGGTTTCATCGGATCTCACCTGACCGAGAAGCTCCTTGAGAGGGGTTACCGGGTTCATGTTATTGATGATCTCTCAACCGGGAGTCTCGACAACATATCGCATCTCGAGGGAGACCCGCGTTTTCGGTATACCATCGACAGCGTGCTCAATGTGGATGCTATGGGAAAGCTGGTCGGTTGGAGTGATGTGGTTTTCCATCTTGCGGCCGCGGTCGGCGTCGAGTACGTCATCCAAAACCAGCTCAGAGCCCTCGAGGTGAATGTCCGTGGAACCGAAGTCGTATTCTCCGAGGCCGAGAAGTCGAAGACGAAGGTGGTCCTGTTCTCCACCTCCGAGATCTACGGCAAGAGTGTGCAGGTTCCATTCAAGGAAGAGGATGACAGCCTCATGGGGCCCACAACCCTAACCAGGTGGAGCTACGCGGTGACGAAGGCCCTGGATGAGATTCTGGCCCTGGCCTACCGGGCCGAGAGGGACCTCCCGGTTGTGATCCTGAGGGTTTTCAACACCTGCGGCCCCCGCCAGACCGGCCGGTATGGGATGGTGGTTCCGAGATTCGTGAGCCAGGCCCTCGCGGGCGAGCCTATAAAGGTCTTCGGGGATGGGACCCAGACCAGGTGTTTTTCCTCGGTCCTAGACGTCGTGGAGGGAGTCGTGAATCTGGCTGAGTGCGACCGGGCTCTCGGCGAGATATTCAACATCGGAAGCGACGTCGAAGTCAGCATCAAGGACCTGGCCGGGATTGTGAAGCGTTTGGCTTCCAGCACAAGTCCTATAGAATTCGTGCCTTATGATCGGGCATATGGAGCGGGGTTCGAGGACATGATGAGGCGGATGCCGGATCTATCCAAGATCCGCTCTTGCATAGGGTACGAACAGCGAATCGACCTCGAAGGCACTATCCGAGGTGTTATAGACTATTCGCGCCTCTCAGCCGGTTCTTAGCCGAATTTAAAAAACCTTGACAATACTGGTGGGCCTCCATATGATTGCCAAGCGGGAGATTAGAAGAAGGGAGTATGCTGTTTGGGCAACATGCTGTTGTTTGCCGGGGTAGGGCTTCTGGGGTTCAGTTTCTCGCTGGTTTGCGTCCCGCTGAGTAGACGTATCTCCAAGTTGCTCAAGGCCGTCGATTATCCCGTCCCGGAGAAAGTGCACAACGTTCCCATGCCGAGACTGGGCGGCTTGGCCATCTTCGGCGGATTCTGGCTGAGCATACTGGTGCTTCGGCTGGTCCATGCCGAGGTTCTGGCGGGCTTTGAGAAGCAGCTGGAGGGCCTCTTCCTCGGCAGCTCCCTTATCCTTGCGATAGGAGTGCTTGATGACATCTTCGGCCTGGGTGCCTTTGTAAAACTACTGGTTGAGATGGGTGCCGCAATACTTGTGGTGAGTTTCGGTTTCAGGGCCGCCCCCGCCGGAAGCCTGAGCTTCCTGGGTGGTTTCGGCGATATACTGATTCCGGTGGGCAGCGTCATCTGGGTCATCTGGGTGACCAATGTGTTCAATCTTGCCGACGGCCTGGACGGTTTGGCCGCCGGGATCGGGGGGATTGCCAGCCTCAGCATCTTCGTCATCGGTACGAGCCTCGGAATTGCCTGGGTGGGCGTATTGAGCATAATCCTGTTCGGGGTCTGCAGCGGTTTCCTGGTTCACAACTTCCCTCCCGCCAGGATCTTCATGGGAGACAGCGGGAGTCTGTTCCTTGGCTTCATGTTCGCCTCCGTGATCATGGGCTTCAGCGGTACGGACGGCGGGCACGGGCTTACCCCCCTTGGCATGTTGCTTCTTGGTGTCCCGATGATCGACGGTGTGAGCGCGGTGTTGAGACGGCTGCACAACAGGACGAGCATACTCAAAGGCGACAGGGATCACCTGCACTACAAACTGCTGCTGAGAAACGGCAGCAGGCGCAAAGTGGCTCTCACTATTTATCTAATGACGCTGGGATTCAGCGGCCTCACGCTTCTCATATACTTCAAACTGAACGGTCAGGGACCGCTTATCGCGTTTGCGGGGACCTGCGTTGCCACGATCCTTTTCGTGAAGAGATTCCGGCTGCTGGAACTCTACATAAGCAGATATCACCTGCTGCCCGGCAGGAGTGTTTCCGGCTTCTTGCTTGATGAGGGCCATGTGGCGGCCGAGCCCGGGCCTGAGAAGCACCAGCGGGACCTTACACCGGTGTCCTGATAGAGAACGATCAGGGTCCTATCTATAAAGCCCTTTTATCCTGCTCCAGGTACTCCGCTCGACCCTTTCAAGCGGGACACCCGAGCCGGGAAGTTCATCATAGGATATGTAGTCCAGTCTGGTCCGGCTCCCGCTGATCAACTCGATCCTCACGGTGTAGGTCCCCCCCGTCGTCATTAATAGTTCGCTCCCGGCGACTATTGAGTAGTATACGACGCTTCAGCCGATACCGAGACCGTAGGTGCTGAAATCCGAAATCAGGTCGCTCCCGCCGGGGCCCGCACCGAAGACGGTGGCTCTGAGCGCACTCACCGAGTCCGTGAGTCCGGCGGATCTGAGGTTATCGGTGAACGAACCGTTTTCGATAGTAAGCGTGACCTCTATCCAGTCCCCAGGATAATCAAAGCCCTCCACCGCTATACCGCCGTGTGCGGCACCGCAGGAGACCAGATATATCATGGTTCCACCTTCGTCATGGTATGCGTGAAAGGTCTCGGCATCGATGATAATGTCCTGGGCGTACGCAGCCCCTGTGACAAGGCAGACCAGCCCCATGACCAGTAGCAGTCTATTCAAGCACCTCACCTCCTCTGATAGGCACAAAGGTTAGTGAAGATATTACCATTATTGGCGGCGTATTTCAATCCAAAAGAGCCGATGGCGATTGGGTTCCGCGCTCGCCGCTCCCTCGGCGCCGAAGGTCCGTAGCGTCGCGTCTCCCGATGCGACGTTGGTCGGGTTCCGGCCCCGACGCTATGATCAACCGCTTCACGTCGGGCCTCCGTGCCCGACGCTCACCTGTAGATGGACTTGATATCCCCCCACGTCGAGTTTCTTGTCTTCGTGGGGCCTGTGCAGTCGATGTATATCCGCCAGGCCAGCTCGACGAAGCCATACTGGCTGCCATCGGCGGTTGTGTCACCCCCGTCCTTGAACCACTGGGGCGGGCAGAACTCGAAGTTTCGGCCATAGTACCCCGAGTGCATGGTAGCGTAGTGGCTGGTGTATGGCCGCGGAAAAAGCGCCGGAAGGCAGCCTTCATCGTGCATGGCACAGTCTTCTCCCAGAGGCGCGCTGATGTTATCGGCGCCCCAGGCCGGATAGAGGCTGGCTACGTAGCCGGTGTGGGTGGCCGTGACCAGTATTCTGGGCGCCGAGGGTGGGGGGCCGGGATCGATTGCACACGGGCAGATACTCAGGGGGGGCTCCAACCAGACGTAGTTCCAGCCGTAGCCCCAATCCCAGCCTGTGTCTATTGGGTGGCTGTGCCAGAGCGAGGGCCCGATGGGACAGCCATACCCGTCCGCGCAGAATACGTCGAACTCGACGGTGAACATGCCGGGGTATGTCGTCCCGTACGCCATGAGGTCCATCACCCTTATGGTTTCCAGCATTTGGCAATCCGCAGGGTCGCACGGCCCGAAGCCGCCGCTGGAGAGGTCACCTATTTCGAACCACTTGCCTACGACGTCCCCGAATTCCCAACCGGAGAACGCCCAGAACCAGGAGTAGGTGGGGCAGGGGATGTAATAGTAGTACTGTAGGGCGCAGTCATATAGCGGCGCCGTCCCGAAATCCTCCCGCATCCGGTAGGCCTTCTTGTCGATGGCCAGGGCTGAGGACGAGGTAAGCATGCACACCATTGCAACACATATCAGGAGTCTCTTCACCGGGTCACCTTCCTTTCGTTGTCCCCGCAATATCTTCGCAACGTTGCTGTTCCTTCGGCAACGAAGGTCTGTGGCGCCTCATCTTCGGATACGACGTTGGTCGGGTCCCGGCCCCGATGCTACGGCACTTATCGGTACATGGACTTGATATCCCCCCACGTCGTGGGTCTTGTCTCCGTCGGCCCTCCGCACACTACGTACAACCGCCAGGCCAGCTCAACAAAACCGTACTCGCTCCCGTCGGGGGTTGTATCCCGTGCGTCTTCAAACCACTGAGGGGGGCAGTACTCGAAATCGAAGCCGTAGTAGCCGGAGTGCATGGCGGAGTAGTGGCTGACATAGGGCCGGGGGTAAAGGCCGGGGAGGCAGCCGTAGTCGTGCATGATACAACCCTTCTCCACAGCCGTACTCACGTTGTCGGTTCCCCAGGCCGGATAGACGCCGCTTGGGCCCACATGGGTCACTGTGAGCAGCACCCTTGGTCCCGAAGGTGGCGGGCCCGGATCGGTCGCGCAGGGACAGATGCTCACGGGAGGATCGATCGCAAAGTAGTTCCAGGCGTAGCGGGTCTCGCATGGTCCGCTGTTCCAGAGCGACGGCCCTACAGGGCAGCCGTACTGGTCGGAACAGAATATGTCGAACTCGATGGTAAAAAGCCCCGGATGGACGGTTCCGTAACCTGCGAAATCCAGGACCCTGATCCGCTCCAGATTGTGGCATTGCACGGGATCGCACAGGCCGAAGCCGCCTGTAGACGGGTCTCCTATCTCGAACCACTCACCTGCCACATCGCCCACGTCCCACCCGGTAAAGGCCCAGAACCAGGAGTAGGTAGGGCATGGAAGGTAGTAATAGTATTGGAGTATGCAATCCTCCAGCGGCTCCGACCCGAGGTCCTGTCTCATCTGGTAAGCCCTCTTCTCCAGGGCCAGCGCGGAGGAGCCTACCAGGATACATGCGATTGCAACTGCGGCCATCAACCTCCTCATCTTGACAGCCTCCTTTCATCAAAGGCTGACATGCATGGAAAAGCAGACATGAATGTTGCGGGGTTCTTGATCTGCATACACTACACCCCTCTCGCAGGCGCAACAAGTATAGCACAGACTGACTTGGATCTCAAAGAAATTCTGCAGTGCGGAGGGTGTTGACTGGGGGTAGGCCGTGTGCTACCTTCGCACCAAACAGGAGGGGATGCCGGTGCTGGAACCGAAGTTCATAAGAGCCAACATTGACGCCGTGAGGTCCGCCATCGGGAACAAGGGTGAGAAGGTGGATCTCGATGAATACCTGGCCCTGGATGAGGAAAGACGGAGTATGCTCACCGAGGCCGACGAGCTCAAGGCCGAGCGCAATCGCGTCTCCAAGGAGATCGCGGAAGCCAAGCGAAGCGGTGGCGAGCCCGTCTCTGAGATCGAGAGCATGAGGGGGCTGTCGCAACGGATCAAGGAGATGGATGACCGCCTGAAGGCGATCGAAGAGCGGACCTCTAATCTTCTGATGTGGATGCCCAATGTGCCCCATCCGTCCGTGCCGGTCGGTAGAGGCGAAGCCGACAATGTGATCGTACGCCACTGGGGCGAGAAGCCCCAGTTCGATTTCCAGCCGGTCCCCCACTGGGACATTGGAGAGGCTCTGGGCCTCGTAGATTTCAAGCGAGCCTCCGTCATTGCCGGCAGCAATTTCTCCCTTTTCAAAGGTTGGGGAGCGAGATTGGTGAGGGGTCTGGTGGGCTTCATGCTGGACATGCACACCCGCAAGCACGGCTATACGGAAGTCTGGCCGCCTTCGCTGGCCAACAGGGATTCCATGGCGGGTACGGGCCAGCTACCCAAGCTCGAAGAGGACATGTACCTCTGTAACGTCGATGATTTCTTTCTCATCCCCACCGCCGAGGTGCCGCTTACAAACCTGCACCGGGGCGAAACGATAGAAGGCGACCGGCTGCCCGTCCGCTACACGGCCTACAGCCCTTGCTTCAGGAGGGAGGCCGGCTCATATGGCAAAGACACCAGGGGCCTTAACCGGGTTCACCAGTTTGATAAGGTGGAGCTGGTGAAGTTTGTGGAACCGGATACCAGCTACAGCGAGTTGGAAAGCCTGGTGGGGAATGCGGAGGCTGTGCTTCAGGCTCTGGGGCTTCACTACCGGGTCAATCTACTCTGTACGGGTGAGCTGAGTTTCGCGGCCGCCAAGTGCTACGATCTGGAAGTATGGAGCCCCGGCCAGAACAGATGGCTGGAGGTCTCCTCCTGCAGCAACTTCGAGGATTTCCAGGCGCGAAGGGCGGGCATAAGATACCGGCCGTCCACCGGTGGCAAGACCCAATATGTTCACACCCTGAACGGCTCGGGTGTGGCCCTCCCCAGGACCATTATCGCAATCATGGAGACCTACCAGACCGGCGATGGGAAACTCAGGGTGCCGGAGTCGCTTGTGCCCTTCATGGATGGGGTCGAGGTCATTGAGTGAGCGGCACTCGGGTGACGGCGAACCCGGGGGCTTCCTTGTGGATCGGACCGCAGGCAGACTCGCCCGCTGGCTGAGGATTCTGGGGCTGGACACCGAGTACATGGCCACCTGTGATACTGCAGCGATCACCCGGCGGGCGAGGCAAAGCGGAAGAACGGTGATCACCAGGAATCACGCCCTTGCTGAGAGGTTGGGCAAGAACAGCATTTTGTTGGCAAGCGAACACCTCCGGGAGCAAATCGGGCAGATGGTAAGAGAGGTGGGACACGGAAGCCTCGACCCCTTCTCAAGATGTAATGCCTGTAATGAGAGACTGGTGCCTGTCGCCGGAGATGGCGTCAAGGGCAGGGTGCCTGCTTATGTCTATGAGCACCAAAAGCGGTTCTCTGTGTGCCCGCTCTGCGGGCGCTATTACTGGCAGGGTACGCATTGGCATATTATGCACCGGGAGATCGAGAGCATAGTAGGGGGCATACGCGATGGAGACAGGTAGAGTCCTAACGGACCAAGCGATTCCCGTTCTGAAGGTGGAAGGCGATACCATTCCCGAGGTCTGGGAAAACGCCGTGCTCAAGTGCTGGCGGGAGGGCATAGGCATTCCGACGGAATACGACAAGGAAGGCGATCCGCCGAGCAAAGACTGCACGATGATAATGGTGATCAGGGACCCGATGCGCGAGCCGAGGATACACCGGGCTTTTCCCGGCGGGCTGGGGGACCTCGAGATCTACCGTCTGGAGGTGGTCGAGGGGATCCACGACGATTGGATCAACCCTGATGAGGGGAAATGGAGCTACACCTATCATGAGAGACTCTTCTCCTACGGCTATGGGGATGAGAGAATCAACCAGATCGATTACATCGTCGACAAGCTGGCCGAAGCGACTTGTTCGCGTAGAGCCCAGGCGATCACATGGAACGTGAAGAGCGACCGTGTTGTGAGCGACCCGCCGTGTCTCCAGCGTCTTTGGTGCAGATTGACCGGGGGCGACGACGGTTTGATACTGAACATGAACGCGCACTGGCGTTCCCGGGATGCATTCAAGGCGGCTTTCATGAATCTCTGGGCCCTCACTGATCTGATGAGGATAATCGGAGAGCGGCTGTCTGATCGGCTATCCCGACCGGTCGGACTTGGACGTTATGCCGAGTTGGTGGACAGCTTCCACATCTATGGATCATACTTCAAGGAGTTCGAGGGTTTCCTCGGTACCGTGGAAAAGCGCAAGTTCGAAGACAGGGTTTGGGAGACCCGATTCGCCCAGTCTTCTTTCGATGAAGCGCGCCTGAAGGTCCGGGGACGACCTTGACTTGGATCGGGTTTCGATTAGGTTGTGTTGGGAGGGGTTAGAAGATGCGTTTCTTTTCAATCGCCGGGCCTGCCAGGGCAAGGACCTATGCATTTGTCGGGGCGATGATCCTTGTCGGTGTGGTGTTTGCTTATACCTACTCCCTTGTCCGGAGCTTTGAACGGCAGACCGACACGCTAACGCGCGTATTTGCGAACTTCTGCGCGGCTGCAACATTTCCGGCGACCCAGGATAAGGAGTTACGTTACATTTTCAACGAGGTGGTCAAGGACATCAACTTTCCGATCGTCATCACCGACACGCGCGGGATCCCTTATACCTGGAAGAACATCGGGGAAAACCTCAAGCCGGATGAAGTGACGTGGGAGGCCTTCGTAGCGGCGAACCGGAACGATCCTCAGCAGGGCGTGATCTGGGAGGTGCTGCGCATCGTCACGCGGATGGATGAGAACCACAAGCCTGTCACCATGATCGATCCTGCTACAGGCAGATTTATCGGTACGGTTCATTACGGCCAGCCCGCGATAACGCAGGGCCTCAGATGGTTGCCCCTCGCGGCAGCAGGCCTGCTCTGTCTTTTCTTTGTAATGGGATATGTCGGGATACGGAGCATAATCGAGGGTGAGAGGAGATCGATTTGGGTCGGGATGGCCAAGGAGACGGCTCATCAACTGGGCACTCCGCTCTCTTCACTCATGGGTTGGCTCCAACACCTCAAGGAGCGATGTGCCGACGAGCGGATGAGGGACACCGTCCGGGAGATGGAGAAAGACATTCTGCGCCTCAGCAAGATCTCATCAAGATTCGGAAAGGTGGGCTCGAAGCCGCGGCTGGACCAGGAAGACATCGTCGAGATCGTGCGAAGCGCGGTGAGCTATCAGAAGCGGAGGCTGCCGTCCTTCAGCAGAGAGGTGGAGATCCGGGAGCACTTCGGGAACATACCGTTGACAGCCGTCAATGCGGATCTCATAGAATGGGCGGTGGAGAACCTCCTTAAGAACGCACTCGATGCCATGGACAAGCCCAAAGGGATAGTGGAAATCCGCACCACCTTTGTGCCGAGGCAGTCGATAATCTCCATCGAGGTCGAAGACAACGGGCGTGGGATGGACTCCGGTGCCGCGAAGAAGATCTTCGAACCCGGCTACAGCACAAGGAGAGGTGGTTGGGGTTTGGGCCTCCCGCTGGCCAGGCGCGTTGTGGAAGAGTATCATCATGGAAGGCTGAGGCTACTGAGGACATCCCCCGGGAGGGGGTCCCTGTTCGTGATCGAACTGCCCGCAGCAGGGGGAAGCTCGGGAGCCGGGGAGCAGCGCTGATGACTTTGAAAAAGGGCTCTATCCTGTGGGTCGATGACGAGATAGACCTGCTCAAGTCCCAGATCATGTTTCTGGAGGAAAGGGGCTACAAGGTGAGACCGGCCGCCAACGGGGAGGATGCGGTCAGTCTGGTCAAGGAGGATGTGTTCGATCTGGTGCTTCTGGATCAGATGATGCCGGGCATGGATGGTCTCGCAACTCTGGTGAAGATCAAGGACATCGCCCCTTCTCTCCCGGTGGTCATGATAACCAAGATGGAGGAGGAGGATCTCATAGACGAGGCACTTCGCAAGAGGATCGACGATTTTCTCCTCAAACCGGTCAACCCGGTCCAGATACTTTCCGCCGCGCGCAGAATCCTCGAGACCAGGCAGATCAGAGAAACAGAGCTGTCGCGCGAGTTTGTCGAGGATTTCAACACGATCGAGACCATGAAGTCTCAGGCCGGCGGGTGGTCGGAGTGGGTGGACATCCATCTCAAGCTAAGTGATTGGGATGTGAGACTGGACAGATATCCTGACAGCGGCCTTATGCAGAGCCATCTCGATCAGCGTAAGCAGTGCAATATCGAATTCGCCCACTACATAGAGAAGGTCTACAAGGAGTGGGTGAACGACGGTGACCGACCGTATCTCTCCGTGGACGTGATGGCCGCGTTTGTCGCACCTCACCTGTCGGCGGGGAAGAAGGTCTATTTCATAGTGATCGACTGTCTGAGGCTGGACCAGTACCTGGCTATCGAATCCATGCTGGAGCCGTTCTTCGGCATCAGGAGGGATTACTACTATTCGATTCTGCCCACGGCCACCCCATATTCCCGCAACGCCATCTTTGCGGGGCTCTTTCCCAGCGAGATAGCCGAGAAATACCCCCAATACTGGGATGAGACCGGCTCGGATGAGATGGGAAAGAACAGACATGAAAGGCAGCTCCTTGACCGGCAGATCAAAAAGATGGGGTTGAAGTTGAGCCCACCGCCCAAGTACATCAAGATATACACTGCCGATGAGGCTATCAGCGTGCGGAGGCAGGTACCGACCTTCCAGAACCTGTCCCTGGTTGCGATGGTATTCAATTTCGTGGACATAGTGGCTCACAGCAGGTCGGAATCCGTGGTTCTCCAGGAGATCTTGCCGCATGAATCGGCCTACCGGAGCTTCACCAAGTCCTGGTTCATGCATTCTTCACTGTTCGACATCCTCAAAGCGGTGTCGACGCAGGATGTGGTGGTCGTGCTCACCACGGACCACGGCTCGATATTGGGCAAGAGATCGGCGGTAGCCCTGGGGGATCGGGAAACCTCCACCAACGTGAGATACAAGTTCGGCACCAATCTCAATTGTGACGAACGGCAGGCCGTGCGCCTGAAGGATCCGCTGGATTACAAACTTCCCGGGGGGCGCGTCAACAAGAACTATATCATAGCCAAAGAAGACTACTATTTCGTCTATCCCACAAACTTCCATGAATACGAGCGGCACTACAGAGACAGCTTTCAGCACGGCGGTATATCCATGGAAGAGATGATACTTCCCTGTGTTACCCTTATACCGAAGAGATAAGATCGTGGTCCACCTGATCCGAATACTCTCCAAAGCGCCCCAAGAGACCCGGGACCTTGGATGGAAACTGGGCATGGCGGTCGCTTCAGGTGACGTGGTGGCCCTCAGCGGCGACCTGGGTAGCGGCAAGAGCGTGCTGGCCCGTGGGGTCCTGGAGGCTCTCGGTGTAGAGGGTGACATGCCGAGCCCGAGTTTCGTAATAGTGGCGAGTTATGAAACCGCAATCCCGGTCAACCATATAGACCTCTACAGGCTCAAGAACGCCGGTGAAGCCCTCGATATCGGCCTCGAGGATCTTCTCTATTCCGACTGCATATCGATTGTAGAGTGGGCCGACAGGTTGGGGGACTTGCTGCCTCCTGCAAGCATCAGGGTCGAGCTTCGACCTGCAGGGGAACGCGATCACCGGTTGATTTCCATACAGGCAGTGGTGCCGGAGGTCAAGACCAGACTGGCGGGTCTGGCAGGCTCGCTCGTCAGGTTCGACGGACAATGAAAGTGCTGGGGATCGAAACATCGGGAGACCTGTGCGGGTGTGCGGTGGCCGAGGACGGACGGTTTGTAGGGCAGATGGTAGCTGACGTTCCCGGGATGCACGTTGAGAAACTCGTGCATCTGATTGGGAACTTACTCCAGGAGATATCTGTGGGAATCGGTGGCCTCGACGGGGTGGCCGTCTCACTGGGACCCGGCTCGTTCACAGGATTGAGGATCGGGTTGGGTACGGCCAAGGGGATATGCTTCGGATCGGGCCTGCCCCTGGCCGGGGTGCCCACGCTGGACGCCATGGCGGAGACGGCATGTCCTTGGGACGGCCGGATCGTCCCGGTCCGTGATGCCCGCCGTGGAGAGATCTATACGGCGACCTACCGAAGCAGCGGGGGCTCGGTGGAAAGAACATCCGATTACCGCGCTCTGACGCCGGAGGAGGTCGCAGAGGAGATCGCGGAGCTCGCCCGGGGGGGGAATACCCTGGTGACCGGTGACGCGCTGGACCGTTACGGCGAGATGCTGCGCGGGGTGCTGCCCGGTGAGGTCACGTTTCTCCCGAGAGAGCGCCGGATGCCGAGCCCCGCCGTGGTTGCCGCTATCGGCGTGCGCCTGCTCGGAGAGGGTAAGACTCTCGATCTCGGCAGCTCAGAACCCATGTACCTGAGGCCTTCGGAAGCGGAGAGAGGATCGACCGGCCATGGTGTCTCTACAGATCAGAAGAATGTCCCCGGATGACATAGATGAGATCTGGCGTCTCGAGAAAGATCTCTTCACGCTGCCGTGGTCCAAGGCCAGCCTGCTCTTTGAGGCCGGAGACAACCGCAATGCACTCGCCATCGTCGGCCTGGACCAGGGTGCGATAGCCGGTTATGCCATCGGCTGGTTTGTGAGTGATGAATTCCACATAGGAAACGTGGCGGTTGCCAGGGAGAACCAGGGGCGGGGGGCCGGCAAGCAGCTCCTGGAACATATGCTCAGAGAAGCCTTGGCGCGGGGGACCGTAATTGCTACACTTGAAGTCAGGGTGAGTAACGTCAGAGCGATCGCGCTCTATCGCAAGTACGGGTTCAAGGGGGTTGCGGTCCGCAAGCGCTACTACGGCGACAACGGTGAGGATGCCTTGGTGATGTTTGCCGATCTGGATAAGCATGGGAAGAGCCCTGAGGGCCCCGACAGGATCACGCATGAGTGAGACGGAGATACGGGAAGCAACCGATTACCTGAGGCAGCGCATTCCCTACCGGCCGGGCCTGGGCATAGTACTGGGCTCGGGACTGGGAGGAGTGAGGAAAGCCTTTCAGACGGTTCGGGCCTTTCCTTACCGGGACATCCCCCATTTCCCCGTGTCCACCGTCCACGGCCACAGGGGGGAACTGGTCTTGGCGAAGCGGGGTGGTCTTAGGGCCTGGATCATGGACGGCCGGGTGCATCTATACGAAGGGCACGACCCCGGCCGTGTGACCTTCCCCGTCAGGGTGCTCGCGCGCTTGGGAGCGAGTACCATGATCATCACCAACGCCGCTGGGGCGGTCAGCGCCGGACTCTCACCCGGCGACATCATGTTGATCGAGGATCATGTCAACCTCATGTGGAAGGGTGTCCCGGAGGTGACCGACCGGCCCCAGGTGCACCACCGGCCGTACTACTCCCGGCGCATGCTGGACGTGGCTGACAGGATGGCCCGGGAAAACGGCGTGCGCGCGGTAAGAGGTGTGCTTCTGGCGACTACGGGGCCTTCCTATGAGACCCCGTCGGAAGTGGAATTTGCTCGCAAGATCGGAGCGGATGCTGCTACAATGTCCACGATACCCGAAGTGACCGTATGCCACCAGCTGGGTGTCACGGTTCTGGGTATGTCACTCGTGACCAACGTGGCCGCTCATCCCAAGGGAGGCCATGAGGAGGTTCTGGTTTCCGCAAGGCGGGGCAGCAGGAATCTCGAGACGATGATCCTTGCCGTGGCCGGAACGATACAGGGAGAGAGATGAGCTGGTTCAAACGGATAGAGAGGGGGCTGGTCCGCGGCGGCAAGAGGGATATGCCCGACGGACTGTGGCGCAAGTGTGACGGGTGCGGCGAGATAGTCTATGAGAGGGTGATCCAGCGTAATAACTGGACCTGCATCAAGTGCGGGCACCACTTCATGATCAGCGCCCGGGAGTACATATCGCTCTTGTCGGATGAGAGCACCTTTCTGGAATTGGATGCCGGTCTCACGTCCAAGGACCCCCTGGAGTTTCGCGATTCGAAGAAGTACACCGACAGGCTTCAAAGCGCGATGAGGAAGACCGGACTCAACGAAGCCGTGATCACCGGGACCTGCGCCATCGGAGACCATCGGGCCGTGATCGGCGCTCTCGATTTCAGGTTCCTGGGCGGGAGCATGGCTTCGGTGGTGGGTGAGAAGGTGGCCAGGGCGGCCCGGAAGGCCATCGAAGACAGGAGGGTTCTGGTCCTGATATCGAGCTCAGGCGGCGCTCGAATGCAGGAAGGCATACTCTCGCTCATGCAGATGGCGAAAACCAGCGCGTGGCTGGGCCGGCTGTCGGAAGAGGGGCTGCTCTACATATCGATACTTACGCATCCCACTACGGGCGGCGTTACCGCCAGCTTCAGTATGCTCGGCGACCTGATAATCGCCGAGCCCGGGGCTCTGATTGGTTTTGCCGGACCGCGAGTCATTGAACAGACCATTAACCAGGAGCTGCCTCCGGGTTTCCAGCGGTCGGAGTTCCTGCTGAAACACGGCATGGTTGACATGGTCGTGTCTCGGGTCGACATGAGAAAGACCCTGGTGGACATTCTTGACTTCTTTGGTGATATCGACAAACCACTGGAAGAGAAAGCCAAACCCGCCATACTAATGACGCCGCCCCATATCGAGGTAAAGGCCGATACCAAGGAGAGCCCGCCGCCGGCCGGAAACGCTCAATGAGTGGACCTTCTTACAGGGGCGCGGTCGATTTCCTCTACGGACTCGAGGCGTCCAAGATAAAGCTGGGCCTGGAGCGGACCGTCAATCTGCTTGAGGTCCTGGGGAATCCACACCGCCGGTTTGAGACCATACACGTTGCAGGGACCAACGGCAAAGGCTCGGTTGCCTGCTATCTGAATTCAATCCTGTTCCACAACGGCATGCATACCGGGCTCTTCACCTCGCCTCACCTGGTGGACTATAGGGAACGGATCAGGGTTGACGGGAACTCGATATCGCGGTCCGACCTGGCCGGCCTTGTAGCGGAGCTCAAGGCGCCGATCCTGGAAACCGGAGCCAGCTACTTCGAGGCGACCACAGTACTCGCCTTCGAGCACTTCGCAAGGAAGGCCGTCGATGTAGGCGTTATCGAAGTCGGTATGGGTGGGAGGCTGGACTCCACAAATGTGGTGAACCCGGCCCTGAGTTGCATAACTTCTATCGACTTCGATCATGTCAAGTATCTGGGGAGGACGCTTGCCCGGATCGCAAGTGAGAAGGCGGGTATCATCAAGCCCGGGGTTCCTGTGGTATGCGGGCGGCTTTCGGGGCGGGCCTCCGCCGCGATACGCTCGATAGCGGCATCGAGGAAGAGCCGCGTGTTCGAAATGGGTAAGCATGCCTTCTTCAAGCCCATCCGCATGGGTTTGGATGGTTCCACATTCGAATACGCCGGGCCGGAAGGCGCCAGGCTCGTGGACCTGGAGGCCCCGGGGCTTCATCATGTGACAAATGCGGCCACCGCTTTGCTGGCCGTGGATATTCTCAGAGGCAGAGGGTTCGACATAAGCGACGAGGCTGTCGGTTTGGGGCTGAGGCGGGCCAAGTGGCCCGGGCGGTTTCAGGTTCTGAGGCGACGGCCCCTGGTCATATGTGACGCGGCGCACAATGTGTCGGGGACGCGGATAATGGCCAGGTCGCTCAAGGCTCTGGGTGTGGCGGACATGGTCACGGTCTTCGCCGTCTTGAGAGACAAAGACTTCAGTGGAATGCTCTCGTTGCTCTCGGGTTGCTCGGAGAGATTCGTGCTGACCAAACCCAATTCGGAGCGTGCTCTTCCGCTTGTCAAACTCAAGGCCGCCGCCCGGAAACTCGGCCTCGGTTTCCGTGCCACCGCTTCGGTCGGAAAAGCGGTCACGATGGCCCGCGACACTTGCGGAACGGGCAAGCCCATGCTTATCTGTGGCTCGCTTTATGCGCTCGGTGAGGCTATGGAGGCCCTTGATTACAAGCCTTACCGCGTAAGCGTGTGCTGATCTGTTGCAACATGCCGGGGCAAGCCCGGCATATGCGGAACCGTAGCAGAGGGCTTGTCAATAATCCGGGCTTGGTTTATCTTTACTTAGCCGCGCCGGGGGGCGGGCCAATAACGCCTTGACACCCTGGCGGGCACGAACCTATACTCAGGTCGTCTGGAGGAGGATATGGCGGACGTAGTCCTTAAGAATGTCACCAAGGTGTTTGCCGGCAATGTCGTCGCGGTCCAAGAGGCCTCGATCGAGGTTGCCGACCGTGAGTTCGTCGTGCTGGTGGGTCCGTCCGGGTGCGGCAAGTCCACGTTTCTGCGGATGATCGCAGGTCTGGAGGAGGCCACTTCCGGTGAGATCTATATAGACGGAAAACGGGTGAACGACGTGGCTCCCAAGGACCGGGATATAGCCATGGTGTTTCAGAACTACGCGCTCTATCCCCACATGAGTGTGTTCGACAACATGGCTTTCGGTCTCAAACTGAGGAAGTTCCCCAAACCTGAGATCCGGGAACGGGTTGAGGACGCCGCCCGCATTCTGGGAATCGAGAGCTTGCTGGATCGCAAGCCCAAGGCCCTATCGGGAGGCCAACGGCAGAGAGTTGCGGTCGGAAGGGCAATCGTCCGCAAACCCAAGGTCTTCCTTTTCGACGAGCCGCTTTCCAACCTCGATGCCAAGCTCAGGGTGCAGATGAGGACGGAGATATCCAAACTGCACAGCCGGCTCCAGGCGACGATGATCTACGTCACGCATGACCAGATCGAGGCGATGACCATGGGCGACCGCATAGTGGTGCTCAAGGACGGAGTGATACAGCAGGTGGCCGGCCCGATGACCCTTTATGATTCGCCTGTCAACAGATTCGTGGCGGGTTTCATTGGGAGCCCCGCAATGAACTTCGTCGAGTGCGATCTGCATAAGAACGGGGAGATGTTTCTCGATGAAGGAACCTTCAGGGCCAACGTCCCGTCTGCTCTGAGAGATAAGCTCAAGCCTTACATAGACAAGCGAATCACTTTCGGAGTGCGCCCGGAGGCGATTGGTAATAAGCCCACCGGGGAGGATGGGCGTCGAGTCGGTTTCAGGGCGAAGGTCGAGGTCGTGGAACCGATGGGAAACGAGACCATCGTCTATGTGACGACCGGACGGACACCCATAGTCGCGCGGCTTATCACGAGGGACGAGATCGTACCCGAGTCCGAGATGGATCTATTCATGGACATGAGGAGAGTCCACTTTTTCGACCCCGAGAACGGGGCTACCATCGTGTGAAGCCGACTCTCCCACGCCGACACCTGCCGGGAGTCATCACCACATGTAGGGTTATTGTTGCCGCAATGAAGAACTGTATCTTCCTTATGGTGCTGGCGTTCGCGCTCGTGCTGTCCGGCACCGCCCGGTCCCAGGATGGTTTCGATTTGTCCGCGGACAATCTATTGGGTACCAAGACCGGCAGTTCCGAGATAGTCGTCCTCGAAGGCAACGTCAGGATTCTGCACGGAAGCACCCTCGCAACGGCCGATTCCGGCATCTACGACCGGACCAAAGAGATAATCAGACTCATAGGCAATGTGGCAGTCAAAGACGGCGAGACTGTGATCAAAGGCGAGCGGGCGCGGTACCTTAGAAACTCGAGACAGGTCATCTTCGCCCGGGGCATCGAGGTTCGGGATACGTCGGCCACGCTCGAGGCGGATAGTGGGATCTACGATCTGGAGAATGAGATCCTGGATGCCGAGGGCCACGTGATCTATAGGGAGGGGAGCAAGCTTATCCGGGCGGATCATGCCACCTACTCGCGCGCTACAGGGTTTGTCAAGACCGCCGGGGCGGTATACATGGCGGACGAGGAGTATGGCGCCGTCCTCAGAGCCGGCGAGGTGACCTACGATCGTGAGGGAGGACTCGGCTTGGCGGTCGGTGCCCCCTGGCTTGAGATCCTCGCTCGGGATGGGAGGGAAGGGATGCACATCACGGCCGACTCCATGGAGCTCTATGTGGAGGAGCGGAGGGTGGTCGCGGTGGGCGACGTCGCTATCCTGAGGGGGAACACCCATGCCGAGGCCGGTCGGGCGGTCTTTCTCGAGGACGAAAACAAGACGGTTCTTACCGAAAACCCCAGGGTGACCGAAGGCGGGAGTTCGATAGTGGGCGAGACCATAACCGTCTTCACCGCTGATGGTGAGATCTCCCGAGCGGTTGTCTCGGGCGCGGCGAGATCGGTTTATGACCCGCCTGACGGTGAGAGGACCGAGTTCACGGGCGAGGTCGTTGAGATGGGTTTCACCGAGGGCGAGATGTCGGAGATGGTGATAAGGGGGGGCGCGGACGGGGTCTTTTTCCCCACGGGGGCGGACAGCCTTGTGGGATCGGCGCGCAATGAGGTCCACGGAAACGACATCAGACTGGTTTTCGAAGGAGGAGAGGCAAAGACGGCGACGGTATCGGGCGGGGTCAACGGTGTCCATAGACTTGCCGGGGAAGCCGATCAGGGCGAGATCGTCGACTATCGTTCCGACAGCCTGTTCTATGACGTTCCATCTGCGATGATGCATCTTGAGGGTGCGGCCGAGATCCAATACGGGAACATGAAGCTCTACTCTGAGTCCATAGAATACCACTCCGATACATACAACCTGTATGCGACCGTGGATCCGATCTTGTGGGAAGGGGATGACAAGATAACGGGTTCCTCTCTATCCTATAATCTCAAGACCAGGAGAGGCGCAATAGTCGCAGGACGAACTGCCTATGAAGGCGGTCTCTACACCGGGGATGTAATACGCAAGACCGGAGAACGTGCGCTCAATGTCTCGGGTGGGACATATACCACCTGCAACCACCTCGACCCGCACTACACCTTCACCAGCTCGGCCATGAAGGTATATATCAACGACAAAGTGATTGCGAGGCCGGTGATCATGAGAATGCGGGGAATGCCGGTTTTCGCGCTGCCCTATTTCATGTTTCCCATCAAGCGCGGCAGGCATTCGGGCATTCTGCTCCCAAGAGTCGAGCTTGGTTTCTACCAGGACAGGGGACGCTTCGTCCGGAATGTCGGGTATTACTGGGCCCCCAGCGACTACTTCGATGTCAGTGTGTGGGGGGATTTCTATGAGGACAACCGGTCGATCGCATATTTCGAGACCAGATATCGAGAAAGGTATCTTCTGAGCGGAGAGTTCGACGGGTCGTATTCCTATGATATCGATACCCGCAACACAAGATGGGACATCGGCGGGAGTCACACGCAGAATGTCGGCGAGGAGGGCAAACTGATTCTCCACGCGGACTTCGTGAGTGATGCCACCTACAGGCAAGATATCAGTGAGGACCTGGAGAAAGCCCTGCGCCGGGAGCTGGAGTCCGACATATCCTATTCCGGCAAATTCGGTCAGAGCAGCTTCTCAATCGCGGCCGAGCGCAGAGAGAACCTGGATACGGACCAGGTGACCCAGGCGCTTCCCAGGTTCAGCCTGCTGCTGGGCAAGATGACGGTTGTGGAACCATCGGAAGATGAGAAGGGTTGGCACAGGGGGACCTACCTGTCAGGCAGGGCGAGCGGCTCCGGTACCCTTAGCGAAACTGCGGGCAATCAGACCACCCGCCAGCAGGCACAGGTCAACCTCGACCTGAGTTCCGATGTGCAGTTTCAGGAACGGTCTCAGAACATAAGATCCAACACCGTGATTACCACCCAGCGGAAAGCGGTTTCCGAATGGTGTTCCCAGTGTGAGGGGGACAAGTGGGTGAACTCGGCAGTGAGCAATCAGACGAGCTTCATCGCGAAGTTCCTCCCCTTCGGCTGGCTCAACTTCAACCCCTCGGCTACAACCTCGCTGACGCTCTATGACGACGACAAGATAGGCAACAGATTTCCGGTCAGGTTCATGTACTGGGGCGGACTGTCGTCAACGGCGTCCATCTTCAGGACCTTCTTCCCGAAGTTGGGCCCGCTTCAAGCCCTGAGGCATGTGGTAACGCCTCAAGTGAGTTACACCTATAGGCCGGATTTCGGAAAGTACGAAGGGCGCTTCTACAGCCTGCCGGGTGTGTCCGGCGAGGTGGGCAAGTCAAGCACGGCCTCGATCAGCCTGGAGAACAGGTTCCAGGCCAAGGTATTGAAGGGTGGCGAGATAAGCAAGATCAATAACCTCCTGAGTCTGGAGACATCGACCTCTTATGATTTTCTCTACACCGAGCACGGCAAGGACACACCGCTTTCGACAATCAACAATAGCCTGCGGTTCTATCCGTTGAGTCATGTGGACCTCGACGTCGGCTTCTCCAACAATCCCAGAGACTTGTCCTTCGAGAGCCTCGATCTTCAGACCCGGTTCAACTACTCCGGTCCAAGGGGGCTGCTCCCCGGATTCATGGAACCCCAAATTGAGGAGCCGGAGGAAGTGCCGGAGGAAGGCGTGAATGAAGTCGGAGCGCAACCGCCGACCTCGAAGCCCTGGGATATCGGTCTCATATACAGGTACACCAAGGCCTTCGACAGTGGTGAGGACAGCTACTGGCTCGACTTTCAAACCGGGTTCAATCTGACGTCGAACTGGAGAGTGGAGTACAGCGGCAGGTTCAACCTCTCGGAGAAACAAACCGCGTACCAGGAATTCTCTCTCTACAGGGATCTCCACTGCTGGGAGGCAAGCTTCGTACGACGGGAATCCCAGGGTATCTGGCAGTACTACTTCAGAGTCAACATAAAGGTGCATCCAGAGATATATGCTGAGCGGGGGTTGAGGGCGCTCTACCGCAGCTACTAGTCCAGGGCGGTCATGAAGGTCCGTCTTCTGCGTTATGCTTGCCATTCGTCATTGCGGAGTACTACATGTACGCCTCATTCCTCATGGCCTCGCAAGCCTTGCATCCGGGTCTTCCTGATCGCCCTGGATGAGGGCGGTCATGAAGGCCCGTTTTCTGCGTTATGCTTGCCATTCGTCATTGCGGAGTACTACATGTACGCCTCATTC
>CAZRAU010000013.1:0-15293 GCA_964598025.1 uncultured bacterium | reverse complement strand
GCAAGCCTTGCATCCGGGTCTTCCTGATCGCCCTGGATGAGGGCGGTCATGAAGGTCCGTCTGCTGCGTTATGCTGTCTCGCCTCGCTGCGGCGTCTCTGCAGCGTCGGGTGTCCGCGCCCGACGGCCTTCGTCGCGGGTGGAACCACGGCGCCACGCCATACTCCCCACCCGGCTGCCTTTGACCGGCTCGGCCCCTGTTCCGCTTATTTGTTGACAGGGACCGGGCATTGGGCTTAGGTTTGGTAGGGGGATTCCAGACCAAGGAGGTGTTGGAAGTGAACAAGCAGGAACTGATCGAGGCTGTTGCGAAGAAGGCCAAGCTGTCTCCCGGAGAGGCCGGGAAGGCGCTGGACGCCGTCTTCAGTCCGGATCCTGAGAAGGGCCTGATATCTGCCACCCTGAGATCGGGGGGCAAGGTGACCCTCGCAGGCTTCGGTACATTTGAGGCGCGCCACAGGAAGGCTCGGACGGGACGAAACCCCAGAACCGGGGACGTAATACAGATTCCGGCGCGCAAGTCGCCTGCGTTTCGCCCGGGGAAGACCCTCAAGGAGAAGGTCGGCGGGTAGAAAGCACGGGTGAGCCTCCAGTGTTGTCGATGGGCTGGTGGGGTGCGGATCCAAGGAACTAAACCCCGGAGGGGGTGTTCTATATTTTATCGGCACGGTTGAAGGGGTAGTCTATGAGCAAAACGATGGCTGTGATCATGGCCCTCTGTCTGGCGCTGCCGTTCACTGCATATGCGGCGGTGCGGGTTCCGCAAAGCGAAATAGACCTTGGGCGTATCTACAGAGACGAACCCCAGAAGATAATCTTCAAGCTGATGAACTTGTCGGACGACAGCCTGCGGATCCTGGACATCGAACCGTCATGTGACTGCACTACGGCGCAGATTGTCCCCGATCCCATACCGCCCCGCGGCGAGGGGGAGGTCCTGACGTTCTTTGATCCCATGGGATACGAGGGGAGAGGACGCATAAAGGAGTATGTACGGCTTACGACAAGCGATCTCGACGATCCTGAGATCATGCTGGTCTACTGGGCGGAGGTTGCTGTCGGCCCTGAGCCCGAGCCCCGCTCACTCAAGTTCGGGAGAATCTGCCGTGGCGAATCCGATACCATGAACGTGCTCTTGGCGCCCGGTCAGGAAGAGAACCTCAAGGTGTTGGATGCATATTCCGACACCGCCTGTGTGCTTGTCGAATCGGCAGGGACCGGCCGGGAAGGCCGGCGTGATTTTAGGGTGATTGCCACCAACACCGATGCGTGCGGTCGGGTAGCGACATTCGTGACCTTTGTCACATCGGATACGCTGAGGCCGAATATCCGAATACCGGTCACGGTAAGCCTGATCGGCCGGATCGTGGCGGACCCCGATATGATCGCATTCGGCCCCACTCTGCCCGGGGCATACGTGTCGCAGGGTGTCAGGATCTACTCGAGGGAGAAGCTGGGTTTCGATGTGGCCCGGGTCTTATCGACCGTCCCTGACCTTGAGCCTGAGATTGAGCGGCTGACCGACGACTCCTTCAGCCTCAGACTCCGGGTGAAGGACAAGGCATCATCCGGTCGGGTGTCGGGAGAGATCAGACTGGAGACCGATTGTCCGGATGAACCGACCGTGGTGATTCAGGTCACAGGCTATATAAGGGGTAACCAGCGATGAGCCGCATATTAAGATCCGCGGTGAGACAGGCGGCCATCATCAGCATTGTCGTTGTGGTGGTCGGTCTGGGGTTCAATATGTTGAGAAGGGACGGCATACCGCTGATAGCGGATGCGGAGGCCTTCAGGGTTCAGACCCGGGCCGAATTCATGAAGGCGGATGATGCCCGCCGGTTGTTTGAGGAAGGAAGCGCTATCTTCGTGGATGCAAGGGATCCTCAGGTTTTCTCAATCGAACGTATCGAGGGTGCTATCAACATTCCGCCCTCGGGAGCCTCCGGTGAAGGCATCGACTGGCTTACAGATATCAGCTCCAGTCTGATCTGTTACGCTTCGGAGAAGAGCCAACGGCAGGCAGGGACGGTTGCCGACAGACTTATGGAGATGGGCAGCGAGAAGGTGTTCGTGCTATATGGTGGGATCGAGGCCTGGCAGGCGCTCGGACTTCCCACCGAGCGGGACTGAGGCCGCCCCGGCGGCCGTGACTCTTGAGGTGAAGCCGACATGAACGGGGCACTGGGAAAGATCCTGTCGAACAAATACCTGGTACTGGTGATCCGGTTGGTGCTGGGTGTGGTGTTTATCTGGGCTGCGATACACAAGATCACTCACCCCGGTGACTTCGCACAGGATATTTACAACTACCGGATGCTTCCGCATGCCTTCATAAACTTCATGGCGCTGACCCTGCCGTGGCTGGAGATCATATGCGGCGGGTGCATAATCCTGGGTGTCTTCGTCAGGGGAAGTGCGCTGCTAATAGGCTTCATGCTTTTCATCTTCATAGTAGCAATATCCTTCGCCCTGGTGAGGGGACTGGATATCAGTTGCGGGTGTTTCAGCTCCGGGGCAGGAGGTGGGGGCCATGGTGTGGCGGTCGATCTCCTGATCCGGGACATACTTATGTTTGCAGGATCGTTGATAGTTCTGTTCTATGCCGGCTCTGCGTTTTCGCTGGCCCGGCGGCCGGATTGACATAGGCGGGTGTTTGTTGTAGAATGTCCAAGGTCGATAAGTGATAAACTGTGCCGCATGAGGTTTTCCGGAGGAACGGGGATGAAAGTGAGACTAAGTGTTGCTCTTCTGCTGAGCTTGCTGTTGCTGGGCCTGGTGGGTGTTGTGCGGGGCGAAGACAACAAGCAGTTGATGGTGGTTTTCACCACCGACACGGGGGCCGAACTCAACCCCTGTGGCTGACACTCCGCCGATAAGGGCGGTCTGGCCCGGCGGGCCGGCTTCGTTGATTCGCTTAGAGAAGTACACGAGAATCTGCTCCTGGTCGATCTCGGGGATTTCTTCGGGAATCGTGTTCCGACCACGGAGAAATCGCGCAGCAGAATAGTCATGGACTGCATGAGAATCACGGGATACGACGTAGCAACGATAGGCGAAAAGGAGATGAATTACGGCTTGGGCTTCCTTATGGAGCAGTTGCGCGAAGGCAGGTTCGATGTGGTCAGCGCCAACTTCTACAACAAGGAAGACAGTACGCTCATGTTCGCTCCGTATGTCATCAAGAACATCGGCGGCATCAAGATCGGCCTACTGGGCCTGATGGATGATGATCCGCGCAGGGTGGGTGTGTTCGAGCAGCTCGAGAAGGCGTATGTGACCAGCTACGTGGAAGTTGCGCGCCGGTACCTGCCCGAGCTCAAAGCGCAGTGTGACATTGTAGTGGCCCTCGCGCATGTTGGCCTTGGGAGTGCCCGCAAGTTCGCGGAGGAAGTTCCGGGTTTTGATGTCGTCTTGGTGGGTCACGGCGGCGACAGGACCCCTATGGCGGAGAAGATCGGCGAGACGATTCTGGTCAAGTCCGGAAGCAAGAGCTCCTCGATCGGTACCCTCATGCTATCGCTCAACCAGGCGGACCGGATCGTAGCCTTCGACGGGACGACGCTGACGCTCACGAAGTTCGGCCGGAAGAACCCCCAAGTGCAGGAACTCGTCAAGAATAGCGAAGACCGGGAGCAGGCGAGAGATAGGTTGCTTGCCAAAAGAAGATATCGCATGCCCGCGATCCCGCAGCGGCCTGAGGTTCTGGCGGCGGAGGGCTATCTGGGGTGGGAAACATGCATGATCTGTCATCCCGAGATCTACGAGCGTTGGTCGGATGACCCTCACGCTCACGCTTTCGCCACGCTGGCGGAGGGGGACAAGTGGAACGACCCGAAGTGCCTGCCCTGTCATGTCACGGGCTACGAGGTGGCCTCTAAGCAGGATTCCACCGATGTGAAGCCCGAGATGTGGAATGTCCAGTGTGAGGCTTGCCACGGCATGGGCACCAAGCACCGGCGGGACGGAACCATGAAGCCCGTTCCCGAGAGTGTTTGCCTGAGGTGTCACACTCCGGAGTGGAGTCCTGATTGGAACTACAAAGAGGCTCTCAAGAAGATCGATCACGGAAAAGACGAGAGAGTCCGTTGATAGCCGGACTTGCGGGCCCGGTTGCCGCAAATGTCGGCTTGATGAATCGGCCGGCCTCTTGGATGAAGAAGAGGCCGGCTGTCTGTAGGTTGGTTCTTTTGTTATTGGTTACAGCTCTCTTGATCGTGGGTCTAGCGGTCGGTGACACCGGAGAGATCCTTTTCAAGGGTAGTATCCTCTGACTGTCCTGTATAGGGATCGGGTGATCCCTTCCGCTCGCTTATGAAGCGTAGAGTCCGCCATATCTTGTCCGTTGCGCTGGCGAAGCGAAGACTCTGGCAGAGCCTGTCCACCATACTGCATAATGTCTATGTCCCCGGATTTCTCGCCATGACCGTCTACCAGGGTGCTCTCAAGGGGTTCTGTGCGCCCACTCTGAACTGCTATGCCTGTCCGGGGGCGGTGATGTCCTGCCCTATCGGTGCTCTGCAGCACTTTGTGATCGGCCGGCAGGTACCCTTCTTCCTGCTTGGCTTCCTGGGACTCGTAGGAGCGGGCGTGGGCCGGATGACCTGTGGCTGGCTCTGTCCTTTCGGTTTTCTTCAGGACATGATGAAGAGGATATCGGGTCGCAGAGTGAGACTCCCCCGGTGGCTGGGCAAGCTCAAGTACGTCTCCCTGGCGATTCTCGCTCTTCTTCTGCCTCTTTTCCTCGGCGAGATGTGGTTTTCGAAGCTCTGTCCGGCGGGGGGCATCGAGGGGGCGATCCCGTGGACTCTGGGCGGGAGAGGTCCTGATTCGGCGGCGGGGTTCGACGTAGTCTCATTGATCGGGCCGATGTTCTGGATAAAGATGGTCATATTGGGGGCTTTTCTTGTGGGAATGGTCTTCATCAAGCGGCCTTTTTGCCGGACCATGTGCCCTCTGGGAGCCATCTTCTCGCTGTTCAACAAAGCCAGCCTGGTGAGGCTTCACGTCGACCGCAGGGCCTGTAATGATTGCGGCCTTTGCGAGCGCATGTGTCCGGTCGACCTTAGGCCTCATCTGGAAATCGATTCGCCCGAATGCATAAAGTGTCTTGAATGCACCAAATGTCCCAAGGGTGCCATCGGGGTAGGGTTCGCTTTGAAAGGCGGGGCGTGAAAACTCCATATGACCTTTCGCACCTGGGCCTGGAGAAGGATCCTTACATAGGTGTGCTCACCGGTGCCGGTGTGTCCGCGGAGAGCGGCGTACCTACGTTCAGGGGAGAGGACGGTTTATGGAAGTCCTACCGGGCCGAGGAACTAGCGACCCCGGAGGCCTTCGCCCGGGATCCGGTCCTGGTATGGGAATGGTACGATTGGAGGCGGCAGGTTTGTGCCGGGACGGAACCCAATCCAGCCCATGCGGCAATCGCCGAACTTGACAGGGCTCTCCGCCGGTTCTTGCTGGTCACGCAGAACGTTGACGGTCTGCACGCGAGGGCCGGATCCGGACGTATAGTGGAGCTTCACGGCAATATCTTCAGAGCGCGTTGCACGAGGTCCGGCACAGTGAGGGACGATCTTGCGATGCCGCTTGAAGAGATGCCCCCGAGATGCGAATGCGGGGCGCTGCTCAGACCCGACGTTGTGTGGTTTGGGGAGGGGCTGCCTGAGGCGGCCCTCCAGCAAGCCTTCGAGGTATCCAGGTCCTGCGACCTCATGTTGGTAGTGGGGACCTCGGCTGTGGTTCAGCCGGCGGCATCCATGCCCCTGCTTGCCAAGCAGGCGGGTGCCCGTATAGTCGAAGTCAACCTGGGCGCCACCCCGATCACCCCCTTTGTGGATCTCCACCTGGAGGGCAAAGCCGCCGAGATCTTGCCCGCCCTCGCCCATCAGATCCTCTCCCGCCGTTCCGATTCCGCGTAGCGTCGCCCGTCCCGTGGCGACCTTTGCCGCGGTGTTCCCCCCGTCTCTCTTGTCGTCGGGCACGGAAGACCGACGGCCCGGCCGGTACTGGTGGGTGGTCCGGGAGCGGCCAGTTAGCCCGGATTATTCACAAACCTCGTCGCGAGGCACCGTAGATGGCAGTGATGGCAAGGAAGACGAGTGAGACGACCGGAAGCGTATTTGAAAGATACGCTGAGGATCGGCGAGCGAGGATGACGACGTCAGCGCTGGCAGTTACGGCGCCGGAGCAGAGGGTTTGTGAATAATCCGGGTTAGAGGTTGACTACCTTTCGAAAGCCTGTTAGCATTCCCAAAAGTCGGCAAGGAGTAAGAACTTGAGATTCCGGTGGGCTTTTGCTGCAATGATGTTCTCGGCCGCGGTAACTCTCGCGGCTTTTGACACGGTGCCGGCAGCGCCGCTCTTTGTGGATGACCCCACGCTGATATCCATAGATGAGGCTGCCCCTGAGAGCGATGCGGCCCATAACAGCGATCCGGGTGCCGATCTCACCAATATGTACGCCTGGCTCGAAGGTGCCGGGCTCGAAACCCTCGTGATCGCGCTCGATTTCGCCAGTTCCTGGAGTGATATGCATATCATGATCGTCCTGGAACGAAACGGCGACAGCGGCGGGGCGCCCAGTGACGCTTTTGAATTCCCGGTGACCTACGCTCACGCCTTGAAGCCGGACTACGTTTTCACCCTTAAGTACAGCGCCCAGGACTACGCCGACCTTAGAAGGTGGAGGTCGGGAAGGTGGGAGTTCTGGCAGCCGGGCACCGCCGGCTGGACGACCAATCCGGACGACCCGAACAAGAATTCCATAGGTCTCACCACAACGACCGGCACTGCGGTCGAGTTCCGTTTCCCGGCTGCCGCGATCGGGGCCCTCCAGCCCCAGGATACCCTGAGGCTTCAGGCCTATGTGACCCAGGAACCGCAGGGCACCAAGTACACGGCCCTGGATTCCGATCCTCACGATGCCACGCACGACATGCTGCCGGATACAGGTGACTGGTGGGACACTGCGACGGACCCGGTTTCGTTGTCCGAATACGCGGTGTTTGTACTTCCCGACGTCGGCTCTCCCCCGACTCTGAGCACGGCGGCGGCGACTCCGGATACCATCCTGCCGGGTGATGAGGTGCTGATCAGTGTTGAGGTCACCGATGCCGGTGGGGGAATCGGCGATGTCTATGCGGATCTTTCCAGCATGGGCGGTGACGCAGTGACCCATCTGACCGATGACGGGGCCGGCGGCGACCAGTCGGCAGGGGACGGGGTTTACTCGGTCTTGTTCCAGACCCCCGGGGACCTCGGTGGTGGTGCCTACACGATAGGCATTGCCGCGACCGACGCCTCCGGTATCGCGAGGACCACGGCAGCAACCGGCCTGGTGGTAATGAGCGAGGGTGAGGTGTTCCTCTCGGTCGAAGATGCCGAAGGCGACGACCATGGGCCGAACCAGGAAGGCGCCGAGGGTCTCTACTTCTTCTATCCCACCAACTCCGTCTTCAAGCCGGGTGCGTTCGATCTTACCGGTGCGGATTTTGCGATCGACGGGCGCAATCTTGTGATCCGACTTCATATCAAGAATGTGCTTTCCACCAGCGAAGTCGGCTGGGGGGCCCCGAAACCGGGGGCCAAGTGCGGCAATCCCAACAAAGCCGAGCTTGACCTGCCGAAGATAGACATCTTCGCGGATGCCGCCGAAGGTGAAGGCTCGACGACCGGTTTCAATGCCAGGCAGGTGGACATAGCCCAGTGGGATGCCTGGGAATACGGCATGGCGATTGACGGATGGAGTGTGCGGCTGACTTATTCAAACAATAGCAACTCATCTTCAGGCTGGACCCATAACACCAGCGACATCTATATTTGCAACGACCATGTTGAGGAATACGTGGACGTCATCGTGAGCCTCGAAGCCCTGGAAGTCCTTCTTCCGGGCGAGGGCCTGAGCCCGGCCAAGCGCGCAGAGATCCAGGACGCCATCCGGCAGTGGGAATTCATAATCACTATCGGGAGCTATGACGGCTACAGCCCGGGTTTGGTGCGACAAGTGAACAAGGACATCAGCGAGTGGGCCTTCGGGGGTGGTTCCAATGCCGTCGGCGGTCGGGAGCCCGATCCCAACCTGATGGATGTCCTGGCCATCCCCGGCGAGGGCAGCATTCCCGGCAGAAGCCAGGAGCAGATGCTCGACTATCTTACCGCTGACGCCCAGGCCAGGTTCGAGTCCGGACTCAATTCATGTGTGCTGGAAGCAACACCTGAGTTTGAAGGCAAGATAGGCGGTACGATTGCTTTGAGCGATCCCACGGATACGGTGACCGTGGCAACGGTCAGGGCCACTCGAGCCGGCGAAGTCTACGCCACAGTCGAGACCTCGCCGGGAGGGGGGGCCTACGCACTCGAGTTTCTGCCGGACGGCGCTTACGCGGTGGCCGCCTCGGCACCCTACTACCTGGGGGGTACAATCCCGTCTGTCACGATCGAAGATGGTGGGAGTGTGGAAAACGTGGACATCGATCTCACTGTCACCACCGGGACCGTCGCCGGGGAGGTGACTCTCAGCGATCCCGAGGATTCATCCTCGATCGTTACAGTCAGTGCGTACCTCGGCGGCGATGTTGTGAAATCAGCCGAAACGTCTCCGGGCGGCGGCCGCTATGAGTTGCGCTTTCTCAACCCCGGATCCTATGCGGTCGAAGCGACAGCGCGGAGTTACAGGGCCGAGACCATAGACGGCATAACGGTCACGGCGGGGAGTTTCAGCGATAATGAGGATTTCGACCTTGAGCTGGTGACCGGGACGATCAGCGGGACCGTGAGCCTTTCCGGTCCGGATATGGACGCCCGTGTGTTTCTTGTGGATGCCTCGACCCAAGGGGTCGTGGGAGATAGCGCCATAGTAGTCGAAGGCGGGGCGGGTCCTTTCGAGTTCCTCATCATAGAGGACGGATCATACCGTCTTGTTGCCGAGTCGAGAGGTTACGTCCGCTTCGATTCGCTGGTCACTGTGGTTGGGGGCGACACGGTGTCCGCCGAGATTCTTCTGCCTTCCGCTGTTGCCACCAGATACGTCTTCGTTGACTCCGTAATAGATGTTGCCCATTCGGGCACTTTCGATTCCTCAGGGTCTCTGGGGAACGAGATTTACTCGAGGGGTGTCTCGAGAAGCCTGCCTGGGGATGGGATCTACTTCTTTGCAGACGTTCTGTTCGAGCCCCGGGACGATGCAGGCAACGCGGCCATCTTCGACAGCGCAGCGCTGGACAGTGTCGTCCTTTCCGTAAGCCAGCTGGACACCGCCGTCCCGCCGAGAGGCAACATAATACTGGCTGACAGCGCAGATCCGGGCCGTGGGCTACCTGATAACATGCTGACTCGAGAGATGTTTGACGAGGGAGTCGGACGGTTCTTCGTCAGCGGCGACAGTATCGAAGTCCTGAGAATCGAGGCCGCACGCGGAGCCCGACGTGGCGCCATAGAGGTCGGTGTCGGCGAGCTCGAGCCGGCGAGGGTGGGCCTGGTTCCCGACAGGACGGAAGCTGCTGTGGGCAGTGAGGATAGGGTCGAAGTCGCGGTCCAGATCATCGATGTCAGGGGAAACGAGGTCCCCCAGCCGGACATTCTCATCCGCTTGCAGGCCCTCGAGGGCACGCCGAAATTCGAGCCCGATCTGGGCAGTACCGATGCCAACGGCTTTTTCAGAGTATTTGTGTCCTCGCTGGTCTCAGGGACAGTGAGGTTCACTGCGCAGGTGGAACCCGGAGCGTTTGAAGGCTTGGCTGCGGATACGGTTGAGATCTTTTTCAGACCGGGTGCGCCCCACGAGTTTTCGGCAAGGCTGGTGCCGGCCAGCGTGCAGAGGAACGGTCAGAGCCGGCTGGATCTGCAACTGCTTGATGCCTATGGCAACCCAGTGGAAGAGGAGGGTGTAGAGGTCGGACTCACCGGTTTCCCCGAGGGCCTGTTGGCTTCGATAGAGACCCCGGTCTATACCGATGCGGGGGGCGGCGCCGGCTCCGCTATCACAGCCGGCGGCAAGTTCGGGATCGTGACAATCTCCGGCACTTCCGCCTTTCCGGTCCCGAGTCTCAATCTCACTATCGATGCCTCGCTGGTCGCCATAGACGAAGAGGCGCCCGAGAGCGACAACCAACACAACAGCAATGCCGATGTCGATCTGACTACGATGTTCGCCACCCTGAGTGCTGAGACCCTGACTGTGACACTCGATTTCTCCAGTCCATGGGGTGATGTGCTCCTAATGGTAATCCTGGAAACCAATGGTGACGCGGCCGGGGCGGGTGCCGATGCCTTTGATCAGCCGATCAACTATCGTCATGCTTTGAGACCCGATTACGTGTTCACCACCAAGTACAGCGCTAACGACTATGCCGATTTCAGGCGTTGGCACGGTGACGCTTACGAGTACTGGCATCTAGCGAATGCCGGCTGGATAACCCAAGGCGGCGACGAGAAGAATGCCATCAGTATGGTCACCAAGACCGATGAACAGGTGCTCTTCCACTTTCCGCTTACCGCCATAGGCCAGTTCGCGCCGGGCGATACCATCAGGATGGAAGCCTACGTGAGTCAGGAGCTCCCCGGTAATCCCAGCACGAAGTACAACGCTCTCGATTCCACGCCGGCTGACGCGACCAATGACATGGTGCCGTCCTCGGGTAACTGGTGGGACACCGCCCAGTTCCCGGTGAGCCTCTCCAAGTATGGGCTCTTCATTGTACCCGAGGATGCAGTGCCGCCTGCGGTGAGCCAGGCCAGAGCCGATCCGGACAGCGCCCAGACAGGCGATCATGTCAGGTTCTCTGTCAGGGTAGAGGATGCCGGTGGCGGTATCGGCGATGTCTATGCCGACCTCACGCCCGTTTTCGGCGGGGCAGTGGCCCGCCTGAACGATAACGGAGCCGGAGGCGACAACACCGCCGGTGACGGCGTCTACTCGACACTCTTTACCATACCGCCCGGCGTGCCGCAGGGAAGTCACATGCTTGAGTTTACGGCGAAGGACAGTCTCAATATCGCCGAGTCACATGCGGCGGCCACGCTCAAGATCACCACCCCTCCCGAGCTCATAGTCTCGGTCACAGATTCCATCGGGGACGATCACGGGCCCAATCAGACCGATAAGGACGGAAACCCGGTCGAAGGGCTCTATTACTTCTATCCCACCAATGGGGTCTTCACACCCGGTGTCTACGACTTGGAGCAGGTCGATCTCTTCATAGACGGGGCCTTCCTGGTGATGAGGGTTTATGTCGGTGAGATGCCGTCCTCCGATGCGGTGGGTTGGAACGCCCCGAATCCGGGTATCACCTGCACCAATCCCAACAAGGCTGATCTCAATCTCCAGAAGGTCGATGTGTATATCGATACCAAGGAGGGTTCCGGTGCAACCGCGGGGCTGCCGTTCCGCTATCTTGATATTTCCATGAGCGATGCCTGGGAATATGCGGTGGCGATAGAAGGTTGGTACAGGGCGTTGATAGCATCCAACGGTCAGAACTCGATTTCCTTCTGGACCTTGAACAAGCAAACCAGCCAGATAGATTTCTGTGACGATCATGTTAAGAACTACTTGGACATCAAGATATCGCTGGAGGCGCTCGGCGACCCCAGCGTGGAAGAAATAAGAAAGTGGGATTTCATAATAGCCCTTATGAGTCACGACGGCGACAGCAACGATCAGACCCTGGGCCGTCCAAGATGGGTGAACCAGGCCACGAGCGAATGGGAGTTCGGCGGTGGAAGGGATGGGGAGGCAGAACGGGAGCGGGATGCGAACATAATGGATGTCGTCACCATCGTGGGGGAGGGCAAGGAGCCCGGCAGGTCCCAGGAGGAAATGCTGGACTACCTGACACCGGAGGCATCCAACCGTTTCGCCAATAACAAGGCTGCAGTGGTCCTCGAGGCGACCTTCTCGGAGGACATATCGCCCCCGATCATAACCCCGTTTGCCACGGATGGTTTCGCCCATAATGTATGGTATGTGATGGAACATGCGCCGGCCTCTTTCTGGACTGTGGTCACCGACCAGAGCACCTTGACCAGGGTGGAATTCTACTGGCGCCCGCTCGGTGCCGGGAGCGCTCTCAAAGTGGACATGGTGAATCTGACGGGGGACTACTGGATTGCGGACATCGATCCCGAGGAGCTCAGGTCGTCGGTATCACCCATAGAACTTGTGGATGGTACGCTTGCGAGACCTTTCGAGGCTTGGATCGAGGCGGAAGACGAATTCGGGAACAGTGCGAAGTCGCCGCTCTTTACCTTCGCGATACCCGACGAGAACCTCAAGTACGTTGTCGTGACCGGGCTCGTTCCCGGGGGCACGAGGGTTCTATACGACGGCACCATCATCTCAGTGCCGGAGTCCTGGTCGCAGGTCGGCCCAGAGGCCCTTGATTTCGTTGTGTTACCCCTTGGGACTACGGGGCAGTATTCGGTCGACATCTCCGGGGCCAGGTCTTCCATGACCTATCTGGACGTTGCGAGATGGTTGGCAAAGGTGGATAACACTGCCGATGACATAGTGCCGACGGATGAATTCATCGAGCGCGGGCTCCCGAAACCGATTGCGCTTACCCTGCACTATCCCACATACGATGAGCCCGGCGATCAGAAGAAGATAGGTATCTTCCAATACGAAGGCGGCCCCAACCGGTGGGTCACGGTATTCGGCCGGGTCAACGATCGCGGCAACGCCGTGAGCGCGGACATAAGAAACCAGGGGACCTACGCGCTCTTCACGGATTCGCGGCTTGGCTATGATTTCAGCGAGGGACTCTCCGGTGTGTTGGCCGACCCGAATCCCTTCTCACCCAATGGTGACGGGCTCTACGACGAGACGCGCATCGGCTTCTTCCTCTCGCGGGAGGCGGACTGGGTGACGGTCGAGATCTATGATATATCCGGCCAGGAAGTGAGGACCATAAGATGGCAGCAGGGGCTCACGACCGACGGCCGGAGCTCGTTTGAGTTGGTATGGGATGGCACCGACGATGGCGGCGAGGTCGTCCCTTACGGCATATATGTCGCCAGGGTGGAGGTGCGCTTCAAAGTGGCGCCGTACAATGAACGCAGGAACATACCCTTGGTAGTGATCAAGTAGGAGCGTAGGATGAGGTTAGGTATTGGGCTGGCGGTTTTGCTCTTGATTCCCGGTACTCTGTGCGCGGGTTTCGTGCACATCGAAGAGGGAGCCAGGGCGACTGCTATGGGTGGGGCGTTCGTCGCAGTGGCCGACGATGCCACGGCGATCTTCTGGAATCCCGCGGGCGGGGTCTTTACCGACGGCCTGAAACTCACCGGCATGAGGACGAGACTCTATTCGATGAGCGAAGTCTCCGAGGACTGCATGGCGGTCTCCTACGGGGGCTGGAGCAGGACCGGTCTCGGGTTCGGATGGGCGCGATCCGGTGTTGAGGATCTTTACTCCGAGAACACCTTTGTCGTGGGTGGCGGCCGGCGGCTTTTCTCCGAACGCCTGGCTCTGGGAAGCGCGCTACGGGTCTATCGGGTTTCAGCCCCGGGCTACGACTACTACAACGATCCCAATTTCAAAGAGAGCGACACCGGGTACGCGGTCGATGTGGGCTTTCTCTACAGGTCGGACAACTGGTCTCTGGGATGCGCGATGCGGAACATCGGGAAGCCGGAGCTCAGCCTGATAAGCACTTCGGAGGAGACCGACCCCATCTATTCGGAGCTCAGGTTGGGTGCCAGCTATACGATTCGTGGCGTGATGCTCGTGAGTGGGGAGATAAGGAGACCCCAGGATGTCCCCGCTTACTACGACAGCAAGGTGAGCTATTACCTGGGCACGGAGATCTGGTTCTTCGACGTATTCGCTTTGAGGACGGGGCTTCACAGGAACACGGCGACTGCCGGCCTCGGCCTTAGGGTCGACTGGCTCACAGTTGATGCCGCAATGATGTCGGGCAGGCGAGTCGGCAACAAGTACAGGTTATCTGTATCATTGGATCTCTGAGGTTGGAGGATCGGGCGTGAAGAGAGTCGCGATTATGCTGCTTGTGCTTGCCGCCTGGCAGGGCGCATGTCAGGGAGCCACCATGCTGGAGGGTTATAGTGAGTTCTTCGGCGAGCTCAGCGGCGAATCCAGGCAGTGGCGCTTCGGCAATCCTCAGTTCCTGGGCGAACTTCGTGTGAAGAGCACGCCCTGGCTCAATACGGAGGCTTTCCTCAAGATGCAGGGCCTCTCGAACAAGTGGGACAATGAGCGCTGGGAGAACTTCTTCTTCATGAAGGAAGCTCACCTGAAATACCGGGGGCAACGCATAGAGACCTATCTCTTCACCGGCCAGGACAGGTTCTGGCTCAATGAGCCGCTGCTCAACATAGTGAGCAACGACATAATCAAGGACGACGATTACGGGCCCAAGGCCCAGGGGGTCAGGGTTGATTTCTGGGATACCTACGGTGTCACCGGCACCGCCTTCTATAGCGATAAGGCGACGCCCTATACGGCGGTTACCGATACAACGCAGCCCTCGGGGGCTGCCTACGCCATGCCGCCGGATGCAATAAGTACCGACGACTACAGGGGCGGCCGCGTCAAGCGCTCCTTCCTTACCGATCGCATGCTCCTTGGTTCCACATATGCCCGCAAGGACTACGGCAGCGGAACTAGGGAATACGACGAGGTCTTCGCCTTCGACTGCGAGCTCGCACTTGGAAACCTGGTGCGAACGCTGTCGCCTCTCGGCAGGGTGACGCTTGTCACCGAAGGCGGGAAGAACATCTCGGGCTGGCTCGAGGACAAGAGTTCCTACGGATGGAAGGTGGAGGTCCGTGATGTCAAGTACGGGCCTCTTTCATTCATCGGCTCGCTTTCAGATTATGACGAGAACTTCTACACCCTGGGGCTTGCGCGCGGAGACATCTGGGATGACAACGATTATCACGGGCACTACCTGCAGACGGACTTCAGGGTGCCCCGCAAGGAAATCAACGTTAAGGGGTGGCGCTACAGGTACAAGCCGCACCACTTCACCAGCAACAAGCAACCCTTCGAGGAGACCGGCACGGAGGTATATGTCCGCTTCCAGAGGGGCTTCACCGGCAAGATCGAGTACAAGAAGCACATAAACAAAGACGGTACGTGGCCGAGCCTCTTCATGGAGATAGCCGGCGAGAACAAGCTCGTGCGAATTCGGGCGCAGTACAGAATACGGGACATCAATACCGATTACGAGGTCACAGCTTACGGGTTCGATGCCAATGCCAACCTGACCGACCACTGGAAGTTCTATGCGCGGCTCCTCACCGTGGATGAGAAGACCGAAGCCAGGGAGA
>CAZRAU010000012.1:0-54115 GCA_964598025.1 uncultured bacterium | reverse complement strand
GGAGGACGGTGGGAGTCCGCAGCGACAGGACCCGCGAGGCAGACCACGTCGGGCACAGAGACCCGACCGCTACACGGAGGCGGAGCGAAGGCGCTCGTGGAGCAGTGAATGTAGTGCTGAACAGCGACACAGCGCCGAGCGCAGCAATACCGTCGGGGATGGAACCCCGACGCTACAAAGACCATCCGTCGCAACAGGAGTGACGACGTCAGGCTTGCCGTTTCTTACCTTATGATGGTGAGTTTCCGGGTGCGGTGGCCGGCCTCGGTGGTGATCCTCATGAAATAGACGCCGCTGGGGATTTCCCTTCCCCCCCCCGACCCCACGGCCCACTTGATGCTGTGAGTACCCGGCGGGACAGACCGGTCCATGATCTCCTCCACGAGTCTGCCCCGGGTATCATACACCGCAAGCCTTACATGCCGGGAGGCCCGTATGTGAAAGGTGATCGTGGTCCCGCCCCTGAAGGGGTTGGGGCTGCAAGGGTCAAGGCTAAGAAACGCGGGGTCCACTATCTCGGCCGATCCCGGCCCGCCGATGGCAAGTCTGAAGGTCCCCAGGCTGGACACTTCGGCAGTCACCGTCCGGCTCTCGGGATCGACGAAGGTATCGAGTCGTCCCCTGCCCGCCTGTTCGATGTAGAACCTGTCAGGTTCCACACCGAGGGCGTCGGCGCAATCCGCATAAGCGATCTCCAGCTGCGCCTTCGAACCGCCCAGTATCCGGGCGGGGCTCAGGGTATAGGCCGGCCCTGTACGGGCTTCGCATGCGGCGTCAGGAAGCCCGAGCTCCGTGATGGCGCTGTCAGGCAGCCAGGCTCCAGCTGCTTCTCCGCAAGACCTCACCACGACATACGCGTCCCCGGAAAGAACCCCGGGAGGTATCAGCAACCTAAGCCGCCCGTCGGTGCTTTCGACGCTACCCCCGCTCTCGTGAGAAACGAGGCCGGTGGAGAAGGTGTCGGCCTGGCATGTGAAATTACCCGTCGTGTCGGCAGCACAACCGTTTATCGTGATTCTGCCGCCGGGGCCCGAAAGCTCATACTGGCCCAACCACAGATCCTGCTTGCCCTGGACGGAGACCACTCCGATAGAATCGCTGCCGGGCTTTATGTGCACACTCAGGGGATCAACCGGCTCGGAGCTGAACAGATAGATATCCAGGTACTGGGTAAGGTACGGGTTCTGGAATACGGCCAGCCCGAGTTCGGGCGGCAGGATATCAGCAACCAGCCCCTGGGCAACTACCGGAGCGGCATGGTTCAGTTCGTGGTCGTAGGCAAAGGCCGAGTAGTAGTGTGTCCTGGCCACCTCCACCCCACTATGGATGAAACTGCCCTCCGACCCGGGCATTGCCGCGAACCGTCCGTTGCTGCCGTTGGGAACAGGGATACCGCTGTCAGGGTGCGTAGGATACCCCCCGGTCGAATAGCGGATCAGCGTTCCCATGTAGTCCTCGGTGAGAGGGTTCGTCCACCTGAGCTGGAGATAATCCACGCCGGGGGTCACGGTGAAATGCGAGACGGTGTCGGGCGGGTTCTTGTCCAGGGTCGTGGCCGAGACAAAAACCCCCGCAGAAAAACGCCCGAGGTCATCATATGCGAAGGCACTGTAATAGTAAGTGACATCGCTTGGCAGGCCGGTATGGAGAAAGGACGAGTCCGAACCCGGGTCGCCCTCGAAACGGCCTTCGTTGCCGTTGGGTACGGGCAGGCCCTCTGCGGGGCCCTCCGGAAACTCGCCCACCGAGTAACGGACCATGGTGCCATGGAAGGCCGGGTCAACGGGACTGCGCCAGGAAACCGAGATGGCTTCATCCCGGCCGACTGCCGCGAGACTGTCCAGGGGATCCACAAAGTCATCCCAGGCGGCAATATGGTATGATGATAGGGTGCCGGCAACCTGGAAGGCCCCTCCTGTTACCAGGCCGCCTTTCCAGACCGTCAGTGCATACGCCGACGAATCCAGCCCGCCCATACACTGCCACGAAAAGCCGTCCCAGCGGGCGATGTTGTAACATGGGGAATCGAAGTATCCCCCGACCACCACATTCCCGTTGTAGACAGTCATGTCGAGGGCCCCGCCCCAGTAGTCGGGCCATCCGGTATCACCCTGGAGACCAACTCCCAACGGGCTCCAGGAATGACCGTCCCAGGTCGCGATGCGCGTGGCGCTCACGCCTCCGATTTCATGGAAATCACCTGCTGCCACAAGCACCGGCCCATGCGGTTCAAGACACCTTATCGTTCCATAAGTGGTCCCAAGCAGTTTCCAGTTAGCGCCGTCCCAGCTCTGGATCGAGTTTCTGATCGATACCACAAGCTTGCCGTTCCAGACTGTGACCTGATCGACGGGGTGTCCACGTCCCCCCCCCACCTCGCTCCAAACCGAGCCGTCCCACTCAGCCAGGTTATTTGCCGCCACTCCGCCTGCCTGAGTGAACGAACCTCCCGCTATCAAGCTGCCTTGATAAACCGTGAAATCGTAAACATCCCCGCTCACCCCGGCACCGAGCTGGCTCCAGGAGGTGCCGTTCCAGCGGGCTACATGAGACAGCGACTGGCCGGCAACCCGCGTGAAGGCCCCGCCGACAATAAGATAGTTGTTGTAGGAGATCGTGGCATTGACATGATCGTCCACCTGTTCGGCCAGGGCTTGCCAGGCCGCCCCATCCCACCTGAGGATCGATGCCGGCCATGTGGCTGCCACAAGGTCATCCCCGTAAACGCCCAGAGCCTCGACATCGGAATCCAGGCCGTAGCCGTCCTGTCCCAGATGTGAGAAGAGGTGACCATCCAGAACCGCGACATGAAATGCATCCACGGTGTCTATCTGAGTGAACTCGCCCCCGAGATAGATTACCGAATCCCCCGGACAGGCGCCGATCACATGTACGATTGAATCCAGGCCCGGTGTTACGACATCCCAGTCAAGAAGCGATCCGCTTCGATTCCGGACCACAAAACCCGACGACTGGCTGCCGCCTCCCCCATATAGCAGCGAGTCGGAGTCGGCGACGCGGCAGATGCCCAGACTCCGGACGCCCCCGGGGATACCCGGGGATGCGGCCGTCCAGGAAGTGTCATTCCATACGGCGATGAAACCCGGGAAGTCTCCTGCCGCCACCAGACGGTCTCCAAAGACCATAAGCGCATAGACATTACCGTCCAGCCCGGCACCCAATGCCCTCCAGGACGACCCGTCCCATCCGGCGACATGGCTCGCCGCGTGCTCGTCGGCCTCCGTAAACTTGCCTGCGGCAATGAGCTCGTCTTTATAGACCGCAAGTGCAAGCACTTCCCCGTTCATCCCATCCCCCAGCGTATTCCAGATGCCGCCGGCATATGATGCGACATAACGCTTGGGCGGGATGTAGCCGCCGGCCACAAGATCGCCTTCATAGAGGGTCAGGGCCCTCACCGTCGAAACTGCAGGGTCGCCAAGGTCGCCAAGGTCGCTCCAGGAGATCCCATCCCAAGCCGCGACGATGCCGTGCACGCTGCCGCCCGTTATGCGCCCCCCCACGACAAGGAGTGACCCATACATGGAGATTGCATGAACGCCAACATCACCCACACCCTCACCCGGTCCCCACTGGGGGTCACCCAACGCGATCCAGTCCGAGCCCGTCCAGCCCGCAAGGTAAGCGGCTTCGACGTGGCCCGCTCTTTCGAACGCACCACCCAGAATGAGCATATCGTCATGCCGGACGAGATCATACACTGGGCCGTTGACACCCGGCTTGCTGAAGATGTCCGCCCATCCGCCTGCCGCACCTTGATAGGCAAAAGCCTGTCGCGCCGGCGCGGTCTGCCCCGATCCGACATCGGATGCGACAACAGAAAGGCAATCACCTGCCGTGAGGCCCGGCGCACCCTGGATCGCGATCATAAGTGATGCGCAGAGGGTCCAAAGCAGAACCGACGGGATGCGATGGTCTATCCTGCTCAGCACCGTATGGGGTCTCCGGTCGTGCATACCTCTGGTTTCTCCAGCATGAACAGACGATGGATGCTTCATTGTCTCATATGCCGGGCCTATAGTCAATCGGCAGACATGTGTGGCCCCATGCCCGGCGCTTCACCGGCACTGTCCGTAATTGTCAAGTCTGTGCAGCTCCTTCTCCAGGAGATAGAGGTTGACAACATCATCCTCGTTGTAAAGGAGGAGATTCCGCAGGGAGCGGCGGTCGCCCCGGCGCCATTCCTCCCACAGCCTCATCGCATCGGCGCCGTCTAGACCATCCGTCCGTCGCTCGATCCCAAGGACCCGCTCAACCACTTTCAGCCCGCCGTAAAGCCCGTGTCTATGACAATGATCCGCAAGATCAATGCTACGGAAAGCCTCCCGAAGGTTCACTCCCAGCCACCTGTTTATGACAGGCAGATCGAAACGATGTCCCCAGTATGTGATGACCTCATCCGCCCCGTCGAGGGCCTCAAGCAAAGCCTCACTGTTGATGTCCGGATGGGTGAGCTGAATCAGGTCGGACGGCGGTTTGAATATGCCCAGAACGGTGATCTCGCCCGAGTATGAGGTCTCAATATCAAGATAGGCTTTGCCCAACAAGACTCATCCACCCGCCACCAGTACGTAATCATTGATGTAGGCCCGCATCTTCTCTATCACTTCGACTCTGAAGTTCCTTGCGGCAAGCGGCTGCTCGAGGCACACATAATCGAAGAGAATGTGCGGTACAAGGTAGCCATCCTCCGCCACCTTGCTCACGTGGTCGAGATAGCCACCGTCACATTTGGTCGAGTCGCCTTCAGAGAGAATCTTCCATGCGGCGGCCAGAGCCATGAAGCAGTCGATGTCTTCCTCATACGTCCGCCGGTAGCGTGTCTCTCCCACCGTGTGTTTGAACTTGCCTTCATAGCGCCATACGGCCCTTTGGGAAGCGAATACAATCCAGGCCGTGGCCCGGGACGGGCAGTGCTCCAGCGAGTCATCGATCACCAGGTCATAGTGGCGTCCCCGGTCCTTGCGGACATACGCCAGTACCGGTATGTCATGATCGGCCACGGTGAATTTCTCCATGGCTCCCAGAATGTGCAGATTTCGCCAGGCTTCCAGATCGGTACGATTGTAGATGACGGCGTCTATGAGGGCCTGCCTGGCCGAGTCAGGCTCGCCGGTGAACAGGTAGCATTGCGCGAGTCCGACGAGTGCCCCGGAATTGCTCGGGTCCCAGCTCAAGACCTGCCTGAAAAGGTCCAGGGCTTCCTTTGTTCTGCCCTGTGCGAGCAGCAGCTTGCCCAGCAATATGTAGGAGGGCCCATAGCCAGGGTCCAATTCCAAGGACTTACGGACATGGTTGAGCGACGCCCGTCCCGCCCCCCCCTCGAATCGCTTCACCGCCTTATAGTATTCGACGCGCGCCAAGTCCCCGTCGGAGAGGTCTCCCAGGCCGGCCGTATCCAGAGGAGCGACGGCCAGCTCGGGACCGAGCCCCCCATCGAGATACGCAACCGCACGTTTGGTCTCAACGCTGTCGGCGAAGCTCTCGAAACGTATGTGGTAGACCCGCGGGGAGCGCTCCAGCACCTCAATCGGATTAAGGCTGGCCCCTCCAATGCCTGTAACTCGGGGGCTGCACGCAACCGTCAGTACCGTAAGAAGCGCCGCGACAGACAGCCATATCGAGAGCCTTCGACTCAACCGGCCGTTGATTTGGAACACCGTCGACATTAGAATCACCCTTAGAATCATGCTTGCGGTCCAAGCCTATTAAGAAAGCATAAGCCATTCGCCGGACCAGCTAAAGGCTTTTGTTGAAGAACTCCGGGAGCGAGCGGTGGTCGTCTCGCATGGCGACGCAGGCGGCTTGCGCTCAGCGGCAACCCTGAAGCGGTTCCCTGGACAGCGGGGGCGCCGCCGTGGATCAAGAATTGACTGGTCTTGGCGGTAGACTTCGGTTATATGTGGCGAAGTGACACTTGCGGCGGAGGACGGAGTTGGATGTCGGCGCCGTGGAGTTGATGGAGTGATCAAGGCCGCCGACCAAACCGACCCGGTGGCGTGGGGATGCGATGAGCCGGCCGGCGTTGGGCCGGACATCGGCTTATGGCTGCATCGTGCCGGTCGGGGGGGACCGGAAACAGAGGATAGGAGCGTGATCATGAAGAGCGCATTGCTGGTGGTTTTCCTGGTTATAGCGGCATCGGCTGCTGTCAATGCTGAATCCGACCTGCCGATGGTTGCAGTCCACATAGAGAAGCACTCGTCATGGGACTGCGATGCCCTGCTGCCCGATGTCGGCATCGACGCCCTCAACACCACCTACGACGGGGTGGGCATGATAGACGCCTTCGTCGTCTTTTATAACTATGGAGAAACAAAGGGCCTCGCTTTCGGATTGGATTGGCCGGAGGCCTGGGGAGAGGGCTCCTGGCATAATTGCGGCGACATGACACTCGGCGGCATAACGAACCCACATGACGTTACCAGCCTAGTATGGCAGGAGTGCTTCGCGGATACGGCCCCGCTAATTGCCGGCTGGCTCACCCTTACGGTGACCACACCGGGGACGATTGAGGTCGTGCACTCCCACGCGGAAGGCGTCATATCCATCCTGAATTGCGACCCTGTTGCACCGGCCCTCTCCGAGGCCATGATCTCGCTGAAAGGCGGGGCAGGAGGCATCAAGGGCGACGATCCGGCCGGGTTCACGTCGATCGTGCGCCGGACGTGGCACGTAATGCCGGACGGGTCGGGGGATACGCCGACCATCAATGAGGCCCTCAGAAAGGCCTTGCCCGGCGACACGGTGATGGTTGCCGGTGGGACATATATCGAGGATGTGATCTTGAGGCGAGGTGTGGCGGTGCTCGGAAGCTGGGATCATGAATTCACCACGAGCAGCCTGGCTCTGTCGCCGAGCACAATAGAGGGTTCGGGACACAGTACCGCGGTAAGGGCCACCCTCGGAGCGGACTCCTCCACCGTACTGGACGGGTTCGTGATAACCAATGGGTCCTCCAAACAGGGGGGCGGCGTGAATCTGCGGAACGGAGCAAGACCGGTTCTCCGTAATCTCATAATCCATTCGAACGCAGCTACATACGGCGCGGGGATTTTCTGCCACGCATCCTCGCCGACCATCACCGACTGCCTGATCACGGGCAATGATGGCGACTTGGGCGGCGCCATATACTGTGCGGTCGGCTCTTCACCGGTCATATCCGGTACGACCATTGTCGCCAACCACGCCCGGACGGGTGCAGCCATCGCGGTGACGACCGGGGCCTCGCCTACCGTCGAAAGATCCATAATCGCGGAGCACGTACAACCGTCGGCGATATTCGTTCAGGACAAGGACTCGGGGATTACCATGTCCTGCTGCGACCTGTGGCACAACGAGGTCCCCCAGTACGGAGGAATCACCGGACAGATTACCGAACTCAGAGGCAATATCTTCGATGACCCCCGGTTTCGGAGCCCTTTGGAGATGGACTTCACCCCGCTGGAGGGGTCTTCGGTGCTGTCGGTACCCGATTGCGGCAGCATCGGATCGGGGCACCACCGGGTACCGGGGAAGTAGCCGCAAAACCGGGGCGCAGGTACCGCCCACCCCCTTTGCGAGCGGGAACGACGGGCCGCGGCATGTGCGGAGATCGGAAGCAGGGGCGGTAGTGTTACGGCAAAACCTGTTGACACCATCCCGCCGATCGGGAAAATCTAATCCCAACGAGACTCGAGGCCGAAAAAGGGCTGAGACCTGAATTCGAAACCCATGCCGAATCCGAAGCCGTACGAAGGGAGCAACCCGAGATGAGTAGCCGGATAAAGAGCAAGATTCTTCGCGAGATCAAGCAGCATAACGTGCGGTTTGTGCATCTCTGGTTTACCGACATTCTCGGCCAGCTGAAATCGATCAGCGTGACCGCTTCAGAACTGCCGTCGGTGCTGGATGAAGGCATAAGCTTCGACGGCTCCTCGGTCGAAGGCTTCGCTAGAATCTATGAGAGTGACCTTGTGGCGCTGCCGGACCTTTCCACCTTTCAGATACTCCCCTGGACCCGCAACGGCATGCCGGTGGCAAGGATGATCTGCGACGTTGTGGATGCGAATCTCAGGCCCTACGATGGCGATCCGAGGCACGTACTCAGGCGAACCATCGAGATGCTCCGGAAGAAGAGGTTCGTGCCCTTTGTAGGACCCGAGATCGAGTACTTCTACTTCGCAGGTTCCGGGGCCCCCGATGTGCTGGACGCCGGCGGCTATTTCGATCTGACCCCGCTCGATGTCGGCACAGAGATAAGGGAGCAGACGGTATTGGCGCTCGAGGCCATGAACATACCGGTCCATGCAAGTCACCACGAGGTCGCCACCAGCCAGCATGAGCTCGACCTGCGCTTCGATGAGGCCCTGAAGATCGCTGATGCGGTCATGACCGCGCGGCTGGTCATAAAGGAAGTGGCGCGCCAGAATGGGGTCTATGCCACATTCATGCCCAAGCCGCTCATGAACCAGAACGGAAGCGGCATGCACCTGCACCAGTCCCTCTTCAAGAACGGCAAGAACGCCTTCTATGACCGGAAGGACAAACACCGCATGTCCGGTGTCGCCAAGAGGTACATCGCCGGCTTGCTCGGGCATTCCAGGGAGATAACCTCTGTAACCAACCAGTGGGTGAATTCCTATAAACGGCTGGTGCCGGGATTCGAGGCCCCTGCGTACATTTGCTGGGGGAGCAGAAACAGGTCGGCGCTGGTGAGGGTCCCCGGCGACAAGCCCGAGAAGGAAATCCCCAGAAGGGTGGAATACAGATGTCCCGATCCGGCCTGCAATCCCTATCTCGCACTGGCGGTAATGCTTCGCGCGGGGCTGGAGGGTATCGAGAAGGGCTATGATCTGCCCACTCCCATGGAACTCGACGTCTATCTTATGAATGACGAGGAAAGGGCGGGGCACGGTGTGGTCTGCCTGCCGGACAGCCTCTACGCCGCGATCCAGGTGACCTCTGAGAGCGATCTGGTGCGGAAGACCTTCGGGGATGCCCTCTTCGACAAGTTCATAGAGAACAAGAGGATCGAGTGGGACAACTACAGAATCCAGGTGACCCACTACGAGATCGCCAAATACCTTCCGGTTCTCTAGCCATTCTTATAGCTAAGCTGAGGCGCATTCCGTCCCGATACAAATGGAGAGCCCTCTTAAGGAGGTAGAATGCGCGTACTGATCGTCGATGATGACAAGCACATAAGGCGCCTGGTGAGAAACTTGCTCGAGAATGAGGGGCTGGAGTGCGCGGAGGCCGAGGACGGATTCGAGGCCCTCAGCATCGCCAGAGAACACCATCCCGATCTTATCATGCTTGACGTGATGCTGCCCGGCCTGGACGGTTATAAGGTTTGTCGCCTGCTGAAGTTCGACGAGGCTTTCGCCGACATCTCAGTCATCATGCTGACGTCGAAAGCGAAACCAACCGACAAGGAAACCGGCTACTACACCGGAGCGGATCTCTACATAACCAAGCCGTTTCGGCCCCCGGAGCTGGTTGAAGCCGTTCGACAGGTGCTCGGCACGAAGACCGCAAGTCCTTGAAAGCCGGGCAACCGATGCCGCAACATCCATAGTCTTACTGCGTGTGCCTCGCCATATCCACAGCCGGGAAAGCCCATAACCGGCCGGAATGACGGTCCATACCCGCCTGTCCGGCCGATCTTTGCACGTTGACGCTCTCCCTCGGTTTGCGTAAGGTTTGGATGTGAATCCATTCTACGCGGGGGGAAAAGGATGAGATGCGTCGGCATCGCGGTCTTGCTTGTGGTGTGTTCGTTACAGTCGCCCGGTGTTGAAGTGCTTGCCCAGGAAAAGGAGCCGGCCCGGCCCGATACGACTTCGGCATCCGACATATACAACCCGCCCAGAGTGATTACGCCGGACTACGAGGCCGGACCCCGACCTTCCGACGCGACCCTGACCGGCGTGGAAACTGAAGCGCCACCTCCCACAGACCGCGGGCCGAAGAGGACCCGGGACAAGCGATGCGCAGCGTGTTCGGGAGGCTCCAGAACCAGAGTCGGAGGCGGCGGGGGGCCGGCGGGCGGTTATCTTTTCGCCGATCTCGATGACATCAACCGGCAGATAAGCCGGATGGGCATCCCGGAGCTCTCAGACGACATCTTGCTCGTCGGCGGACGGGGGTACACCCGGATCGGGCACCTCCTGATAGGCGGCGCGGGTTACAGCGGAAAAACCGCGTCCGGCGGCGTTCCGGATTGCTGCGCCCGGCATGCAAGCGTGGAGATCGCCTACGGAGGCGTGCTCCTCGGCTTGGCGATGACCCGGCCCCGTTATGAAGCAATGGCGGGAATGCTCTTCGGCGGCGGATCGGTTGGGATAGTGAGGAAGCGGAATTCACGGACTGTGGCGGGATGGGACGAGGCCTGGGAAGACTTCGGTGAGACGGGGCCGGATTCGGTCGCCGCCGATGACCTGAACATGACATCTAAGATAACAGGTGAATTCATTGCGCTGGAGCCCTTTGCGGAAGTCACGTACTGGGTACTGCCATTCGTGGCATTGGATGTCTCCGCTTCCTATCTGAATGCAGAAGTAGGGAGAGGCGAATGGAAGCTCGACGGCGTGTCCGTACCCGACTCGCCGGAGAGCAATATAGGCGGCTGGTCCCTGCGGTTGGGACTGCACTTCGGTGTATGAGAAGGGAAATGATGGAATGAAGAATCTAATTGTGCTTATTGCGAGCCTTGCGGTGTTGCTGATGCTCTCTTCCTGCGGTGACGATGCTACGGGCACTCGCGGACCGAATCTGCCTCCCGACACTGAGATCGTGTCCGGCCCCGACCCGGGCTCCACCGGCTCTTATCTGGTGGATATCAGTTGGAGGGGTACGGACGAGGACGGCACCATCGCAGGCTTCGAATTCGCCTGGCATACCGGGACCATATCATGCTGCGAGTTCGACTCCGCGCTCTCCTGGCAATACACAACCAAGACCGAGTCGACCTTCGCGGTGTCCGCCGACAGCTGCCCCGTGTCGGATCTCTGCCAGCGCGATAATACATTCTGCGTAAGGGCCATTGATAACAACGGCGGGGTCGACCCGGAGCCCGCCTATGTGAGTTTCACCGCGACAACGCTGCTTCCCAGGGCCCGCATCATCTACCCGACCGAACCCGGACAGGTCAGCACCAACCAGCCGCGGTGCGTCACAGTCCGCTGGGAGGGCCTCGACGACGACGGCGAGGCGGTCGAGTACCGGTCCACATACAAGCCATACGGCTCCTGGCCCGGCCCGGGCGTACCCTATCCCCAGGACGACAAGACCCGCTGGACGCCCTGGTCGTCCAGCACCGAGACGGTCCTGGCCCTGGAGGCGGACGAGCCCATCTACACCTGGAGCTTCTTCGTCCAGGCAAAGGACAATGCCGGAGCTGTGGAGACGGTGTTCCAGGCAGGGCGCAACCACATCGTCATCAATATCGATACCGCGCTCGAGAGCAAACCGTCGGTTGAAGTCTGCTGTCATATCGGGCCCTGTACCGGCCAGGGAGCGAGGATCGCCTGCAGGTCGTCCGCAAACCCGTCCCAGATGAGTGAGCCTGTGTATGTGGCGATCGGCGATACCGTCTGCTTCCGGGCCGCCTTCCAGCCCGGGAAGAACGCTACCTTGGTGGAGGACATTGCCTTCCGTGTCAATGATGCCAGCCAACCCCTTTATTGGGAGGACGCGACCTACAGCTTCAACTTGTGCTATCCCCCGGCCGGCGAGACCTTCGCCGTGCAGCAGGGGATATTCACCATCTACCTGTGGGTCAAAGACGATTACTGTGAGAACGGCAGCACGAACTTCGCCTACATAGAGATCATCGGGAGCTAGGAGAATCGAGAGGAATCTAGGTGACAGATTGATTGGCACCTTGATTCCGGGGCAAATGAATTGCGCCCGGGAATTCCCGCTCCGCAAGCAAGTCTGAATAGTCCCGGGCGCTAACTCAAGCCGATCCCCGATTATCTTCTATTGTGCATTCAGTATATCACAGATACCTGTCCAAGTCAATTCGATTCGCCGGCGTTGATGAGAATAGAAAGAGACAAGGCGCCCACCATGTGGCTGTGTGAGCCGGTCCATTTGGGGTGGGAGCGCGATTAGTTGACAAAGACGGGGCCGGCATAGTTATATTAGTAAGCCATCCGATCTGTCGGATGCGATACGGATCCAATCAAATCGAGCATGGGCTGGTGCCGTTTCTCGAAGGATGTGTTACATGATGAATCTCAATGACGTCAAGGTAGGCGGCAAACCTATCAAGGACTGGTCGATCGAAGACCACAACAAGGCCCTCAATGAATTGGGCGCCCGCATTTACAAACCACTGGACGGCGTCCTGGTTCTTGGCAGGGGCTCCAAGCCCTGGAATCTCAAGGTTCGAATCGCAGACGACGCCGGGCATGAAAGAGAGACCGAGGTCATCGATGCTCTCGCCTGCTATTCCGCGGTTCCTTTCGGTCACGGAGACAAGATCATGGTCGAGGGCATCCAGGACTTCATAGGGCGGATGGCCACGATCCCGCGATCGATCTCGCATGAATACCTCGGCCCCTGGCTTGTCGCACTCAAGGAGTACACGGGAATGGACATGTTCCTTCCCAAGAACAGCGGGACCGAGGCCAACGAGGCCGCCATCAAAGCCGTAAGGAAATGGGGCCGGAAATACGGTGGGAAGAACGGCGGCGGCATAAGCGACCCTATCATCCTCTCCGCCGAGAAGTCCTTTCACGGGAGAGGGTTCGGGTCCACGACCTTGATGACCGATGAGTGCTCCAAATGCGATGTAGGCCCCCTCCTGCCGGGGATCGATCACATTCCGTTCAATGACGTTCCCGCCCTGGAGGCGAAACTGAAGGCATACGACGGCCGGGTGGCGGGGGTCTTTCTGGAACCCATACAGGCGGAGGCGGGCGTCTTTGTCCCCGATGACGATTACCTGCGCCGGGTTCAGGAGTTGCTGAAGAAGAACAACGTGTTGCTGGTGCTTGATGAGATCCAGACCGGGTTTGGAAGAACGGGAGCGGACTTCGCCTGGCAGCTCTACGGTCTCGACAGACCGGACCTCATAACTCTCGGGAAAGCCATGAGTGCCGGATTTCTCCCGATAAGCTGCCTTTGCGGGAAGCGGGAGATCATGGAGCTCTTCGTTCCGCACAGCGAAGGGAGCACATTCGGCGGATTTCCCCTCGCGGCCTATGTGGGGATGCTTACCATCGCGGAGCTCAGGCGGAGGGACATGACCCGGAAGGCCGCCGAGGCGGGGAAGTACCTCCACGCCAAGCTGTCCGATGTCGCCCGAAGCCATGCCGACAAGGTGAAGGAAGTCAGGGGAAAGGGCCTGTTGTTCGGTGTTGAGATCCGGCCCGGCTATGACGGTCACACACTCAGCATGAACATGCTAAGGCATGGTGTCTATGCCAAGGAGACCCACGGCACCAACCTGAGAATAGCCCCGCCTATCGTGATCGATAAGGAGGGCATGGATATCATAGCATCTGCCTTGGACAGGAGCCTGGCAGATCTATAGTAGTTCAAGCGCCGACGGTTCTGCTTGCCGGTTCGTCGGCTGCTGCCGGGAGGTGGCTTCATGAGACGGCCGTTGATGTTGGCTGTTGCGCTAGCCCTTACAGTGCTCGCCTGCGGGGAGATTGAAAAAGGGAGGAGCGTCAGGGGCAACGTGACCGGCGCCGACGGCAAGGTGCCTCCTCTCGCCCATGTTCATCTGCTCGCCCTGGGGGATGACCTTGCTGCGACGGTCGAATCCGTCAGGGTCGGTGAGGACGGATCATTCATGCTGGAACTCCCCGGTGACGGCTATTATGACCTGCTGGTGACTGCGGTCAATCACAGGATGCTCCGCATCCCGCTGGTTTCCGACAAGAGTTTCGCCCTCACCGGCGTTCGGATCACACCCGCGCCTTATGAGTACAACGACCCTCTTGGTGACGTTCAGGTGATCGGTGACTGGGGAAACTTCTCGAGGCATGCGGCAGAGCCAATGACGCTTCAGGATGACGGGACGTTCACTTACGAACGCGAGGTCTCAGCCGACACGCTGGCCTACCAGCTGCTTGACGCGGAACAAAGCGGACGAAGCATAAACGGCACGGATTCGGATTATTACATCTACGACGGAGGAGGCGACTACCTTTCGGTTGTGGCCGTGGAAGGCGGCATCGCCCGCATCTCTTTCGATCCGGAGAAAGCCAGGATCATCCCCGGCGAGGACGTGCCTATCGTGGACTTCGGCAAGCGTGGTGATGCACTGGCCGAGGTCTGGGAAATACACAGACGATGGCTGGACGAGACTGACCGCAGAGACCTGGCTTTCCGCAGGTACGCCGAGGAGAAGGGCACCTATGATGGGTTCGAATACGACATGGCCGGACTCAGACAATATCTCCGCCGGAAGATGACGGATGCTAAGGACAGGACCGCACGCAGGTACGCGGCTGTCACCATGGCCGGTATGCTGGACATGGGGACTCCGCTGGATGAGCAAGAGATCCTGGCCATCGCCGGGCTGCTTCCGGTCACGGACAGGATGTGGGCTGCGCAGCCGATGGCTTTCCTGGATGTGTTCGAGCATGCCTATGATCACGATGGGATGGTGGGTCTTTTCGAAGCCAATCTGGACAAGGTCGTGGAGGAGAAGGTCCGTGCGGCTATGCTCCTGGAGCTCGGCCTCGAAGCCAAGGGGGCAGGCGACAGCGCCAAGCAGCGGGAAATCTACGACGATCTGATCCGGAATCACGCGGATATGAACGCGCCGTACATCTCATATCGTATCCGGGCCGAGCTCGACCCCGATCTCAAGATCACTGCGGGCAAACGCGTTCCCGAGTTCGAGGTGGCGCTGCTCGACGGCCGGGGGACAGTCTCGAAGACTTCTATGATGGGCAAGTACTACCTGATCGATTTCTGGGCGACATGGTGCGGCCCCTGTCGCGGCGAAATGCCCAACCTTCACAGCGCCTACGAGAGATTCAGGGGCGACGGTTTCGAGATCCTCAGCATATCGCTCGATCAGAGCATCAATGACATAGCGGGCTTCCGGGCCGGGAAGTGGAGAATGCCGTGGCTGCATGCCTTCGCCGAGGGCATGTTTTCCGCGGACGTCTGCACTACGTTCGAAGTATCGGCGATTCCCAAACCTGTTCTGGTTGATCCCAATGGCGTCATAGTGGCCACGGGCCCGGCTCTTAGGGGAAGCAGCCTGGAAGAGACCCTCGCCCGCTACATAAAACCCTGAACACCCCTGGCCACCGGAGGAAACACCCGGTGGATCCGAGCAGAAGGAGGTCGTTGTGAGCACGAAGATGAGCATCCGGATTGCGGGCCTGCTGGTCTGCATGATTGTGTTGGGCACCGCAGGAGCCCATGCAGGCGGCCGCGTGGGCGCCGGGCTGACCTATTGGCATGCCCTCAAAGACGTCAAGGTCACCCACTTCGACAGAGACGGGGCATCCTGGTTCTTGAGTTATCAGTCCCGGGGCGCTTACCTCATCGGCTGGGAGGCCGACATCGAGATGATGCCCGAAGGCTTCATGGGCTCCCCAAAGAGCGTCTATGCACCACAAGCCTACGTGATTGCGGGCACATCGCTTTACGGGGCCGCCGGCATAGGCTGGTACTATTCCGATGGAGCCTGGGCGGACGCTCCGTTCTACGTGCTGCGGGCCGGCATGGAACTCACGCTGCTCCCGTCCATCTATCTGGATCTCAGTGGCAATTACCGGTTTACCAAGTGGGGCAGTCTCAAGAACGAGGACGTCGACATCGATACCGATACCATAATGCTGGGCGCAGCCGTGAGACTCGGCTTCTAGGCCCCGTCTGCTAGCGGTTACGCCACCTGGGCGGCGAGGGTATGCGGTCGGTGGGCTGCCAGAACCTGTCTACCGGGGACGCCTCTTCTTGCTTGGCTTGCGCCTTTTCCTGCTTGCCCTCTCCCTCACCGGCGGGCCCCTCCCCGGGCCGGGAGACAAATGCCCTGGCTTTGCTTCGCGGTGCTATCTCATAGGACTTCTCCGCCGCGGCCACGATCTCGTCTTTCAGACCCTCATCGGCTATTATCTCGGTGAATTCCCTGCGGCCATCGACGATGTCCTGCAGATACACGTCGATCTCTTCCTGGGAATAGAACCTTCGGGGATCATACTCGCCCACGTCCTTCCCCTCGGCGCTCCTGATCTCACTGGTGCCGAACATGCCGGGATCGTAGCCGTTTATCTTCTTCAGGTCTCCCCGTTGGATCGCGGCCATCACCTTTATGGGGACGCGGCTCGCTTTCCGCACTACGCTCTTCTTGTTGACCCCGTTTTCCTCATGCTCCTCGATCACCTCTCCCATCCCACCGGTGTTGTACTGGAAGAAGCGGACCTTGTCGGGATACTTGTCCACCAGCTGCATTACGATATCGTAGAACCGGTTCACCTTCCGCCCGCGGGAGCCGACTATGAAGGGATCGGTTCCCACTATCCTCACCGATTCACCGGCCTTGGCGGGCTGCGAAGCGTAGCTGTGGGTCGATTCGCCCCAAAGGTAGGCCAGGACACCCTGCATGGGTGTAAGCTCCTGGGCGAAGGGCATGATCGTGTTCCTGCGTGTTATGAATGCGAAGATCAGGCCGTCCAACTCATCAAGCGTGGGGAGGTTTATCGATTCCGCGCTTATATTGATCTTCTTCCGCCCCACTTTGATCCATAGCCTGTCCCGCTTTATCACCGCGCGCCCATTGGCACACAGGGCCTCGTCAAGAAAATCCGGGTTGCCGTCGGCATCGATCATCACGTTCTCGAACAGGGCGGACTTGTCGGTGAGTGCATTGTACAGAGCCTCCTGAAGATTGGGATCGACGTCGGTCTTGACAAAAAAGCCGCCGTCCTCGCTCCCGAGGGCGGCACCATCGTTCTTCAGGAAACATATGTCGTCCTGACTCACCATGTTGCCCTCTCCCCGCATGTAATCCAACCCCATGGGATGACAAGACCACGTCGACTTGCCGGTAGCCGTGAGACCGAACAGAAAGACCCCATATCTCCTCAGCTCCCCATGAGGATCCAGGACCGTGACGATCTTAGTGCCCGAGTGAAGCCCCAGCATCCCCCTCTCATCCGCGTACCACATGGCCTGCCGCAGGAACCCTTTCTTGTCTTCACCCATATAGTCGGTGCCGAGCGCGATGTTGATGTTATGCTCGGGGAGGACGAGCACCTGCTGCCTCAGGGTGTGCTCTTCGGGAATGTGGATCATGGTGAACTCAGGCCCGGGCTCTCTGCCCACCTTCCGCATCGTGTGACCCCACATGTATGCAATCCGATAGTTCTTCTGGTCCGCCACGGAAACGTACAGATTGCATATCGGATTGTACTCGCTGTTGTTGCACATCTGCCGCCTGAGATGTATGAAAGGCATGTTTCTCATCAGGTGAAGCACGCTGTGGAGCTCTTCGGGGGCCTTGGCAACGAGGTTCTTCTGAAGGTCCGTCAGCTTGGGCAGGCGCACCGCCGGTCCTCCCAGATATACCGTCCTCGGCGCTATTCTGCTCGACACCGAGGATCGCCAGCCACAGGATCCGAACTTGGTCCGTGTCCCTGTATTCATCGCGGGCTCTCGCAGGTCCTCATGGCGCATCCTTCGGATGTTACTGCCGCCGAGCAGCGGAAGCAGGTTATCGACAAACCTTCTATACTCATCCATATTGTAAATATCCGGCACTCTGGCCTCCAGATCTATCGTCTCCAACCCAATCCCGGCCATTATAAGACCCGGCCCTACCAAATGCAATAGCAGAGACGGCGAAAAACGGGCGCGCCGCCCGTTTTGGGTTGCATACTCCCCCCCCTCTGCATATAATCCAGCTTCGTGATTTGAATCGGTCGATTAAGGCCTGGAGGGAGATGATCCTATGTCACCTGATACCGCGATCTGGATCGGCGTTATCGCCGCTATTGTAGCTATCATAATAATCGCGATGAAGAAGCAGTATAAGAAGGTGGGGCCGAACGAGGTACTCATCGTATCCGGAGGTATGAAGCGGACTGTCATTGATCCTGACGGCACCAAACGCAAGATCGGTTACCGGGCGCACATAGGCGGCGGTACCTTCGTGATGCCTTTGATCGAGACAGCCGAAATCCTGCCTCTTGAAGTATTCACGGTCGAACTCAAGGTGCCGGAGGTCCTCTCATCCCAGGGCATCCCGGTGGCCGTTCAGGGGTCATCCCAGATCAGGGTCAAAACCGATGAGGCCTCCATACGGATGGCCGCCGAGCAGTTCCTCGGCAAGGGTGTCGAGGGGATGCGGCTGATCTCGATGCAGATCATCGAAGGTCATGTGCGCTCGACCGTCGGCAACATGACCATCGAAGAGATGTATCGGAACCGCAATGAGTTCGGCAATCAGGTCGAGAAGGGTGTTCAAGAGGACTTCGACCGGCTCGGCCTTTCGATAATATCCTTTTCGCTGACCGATATCTCCGACAACCAGGGATACCTTGAATCCAAGGCCAGACCGCAGATCGCAAAGGCGAAACACGATGCCGAGATCGCCGAGGCGGAGACAGCAAAGGAAGCGGCGATAAAGGCGGCCATAGCCCGCAAAGAGGGCGACATTGCAAAGCTACATGCCGAGACCGAAGTCGCCGAAGCCACACGCGACTATGAGGCGAAACGTGCCGAGTTCCAGGCGGTCGTGAACCAGAGACGCGCCGGGGCCGACCTGGCCTACGAGCTCGAGCGGCAAAAGATGACCCAGCTGCTCAAGAAAGAAGAAGCCGAGACCATGTTGGTGGAGAAACGCAAGGCCATAGAGCTTGAAGACATGGAAATAAAGCGCAAGGAGAAGGAGCTGGAGGCCACGGTGCGCAAGCCGGCCGATGCCGAGAACTATAGGCGGGAGATGGAGGCCAAGGGCAGGGCCGTCGCAAGGAAACTCGAGGGGAGCGCCGAGGTCGATGTCCTCAAGGCCAAGGGCGTCGCCGAAGCCGAGGCCATGAAGAAGAAGGCGGAATCCTGGAACCAGTACAACCAGGCGGCGATCTACCAGATGTTCATGGACGTGCTTCCGGACCTGGCGCGGGCGGTATCCGAGCCTCTGTCCAAGGTGGAGAAGATAGTGATTGTGGGCGGATCGGGGGACGGCCCCCTTGGACCATCCAGAATTACGGGCGAGGTGGCGAGGGTGATGGCACAGCTTCCCACCATCGTGGAGTCGCTCGGCGGAGCCGACCTGAAGCGGCTGTTCACCGACATAACCCGCAAACGGACGGGTGAAACTCAAGCGGACACCTCAGAAGCAAAGCCCCAGAAGGAGTAGGCCATGGTATCCGAGCGGGTTTCTCAGATTGGAGCATCCGAGACCCTGAAGATTTCGGCCAAAGCCAAGGAGTTGGCCGCCCAGGGTAAGGATGTCGTCGATCTCAGTGTCGGCGAGCCCGACTTTCCCACCCCGGCCAATGTCAAGCAGGCCGGCAAAGATGCCATAGATGCCGACTTCACGAAGTACACGGCCAATTCCGGGATCATCGAGCTGAGGAAGGCGATTTGCGACAAGCTTAAACGCGACAACAACGTGGTCTATAGCCCGGACCAGATACTGGTCTCATCGGGGGCGAAGAACTGCTTGTACAACCTGATGATGGCGATTCTCGACGGCGGCGATGAGGTGATAATACCCGCGCCCTATTGGGTCTCGTATCCGCAGCAGGTGCTGCTTGCCGGCGGCAAGCCGGTCGTGGTCGAGACCAGGGAAGAGGATGATTTCAAGCTCACCCCCAAAGCACTGGAAGCCGCGATAAGTTTCGGCACCAAGGCCCTCATAATGAACAACCCAAGCAATCCCACAGGCACCGCTTACGAGCGCCGGGAGCTTGAAGACCTCTGCGCTATAGCAGCCAAAGAAGGCATCACCATAATCGCCGACGAGATATATGAGAAACTGGTCTACGGCGGCTTCAGGTTTGCCAGTGTGGCCTCGCTCGGAGACGAGATCAAGGCCAAAACCGTCGTCATAAATGGAGTGTCGAAGTCGTATTCGATGACCGGCTGGAGACTTGGGTATGCTGCCGGTCCCAAGGACATCATAAGCGCGATGGCCAAGGTCCAGAGCCACAACACCTCAAATGCATCGTCGGTCTCCCAGCGGGCGGCGCTCGAGGCCATCAAGGGTCCCCAGATGGACGTGATGACCATGGTCGGGGAATTCCACCGGAGGAGGAACTTCTGCCTTCAGAAGCTTCGCTCGATTCCCAACGTATCCTGTATGGAGCCGCGTGGGGCATTCTACCTCTTTCCCAATTTCTCGGCTTACTACGACAAGGAATACGAGGGGATGCTGATAAGAAATTCCTTCGGGCTGGCGTTCTATCTCTTGAAGTACGCAAATGTCGCATTGGTACCGGGGGCCGCATTCGGCAATGACTCATGCATAAGGCTTTCATATGCCACATCGATGGACAAGATCGAGAAGGCCATGGACCGCATTGTCGATGCAGCCGGTAAGCTGCGCACCTCGAGAAGAACAAAGCGAATCACGCTCGACAACACCATGACCCACGTCAAGGGCAAGATCCCTTCCGAGTCCAACACCAACATGCAGATGCGCGAGGTGCTTGTGGGCGAGATGGAAGAGCATCTCAGTCATGACAACTACTACGAATGGAACGCAAACATAGCCGGTGTGGTGGTGCAGCTCAGAACCAATGTCAAGCACCTGCATGAATTCTGGGTCGAGAACTGGTACCCCTCCGAGCTTGAAAGCGATCTCGAGCCTCACGCCATCATATATGCCGTGGACGGCATCGCGGGAAGGGAGCCGAGGGCTTATTACAATGCGGAGTCCAAGACCGGTATAATCGTGAACTGCGATTACTACGACCATGTGCGCAAGTTCGCCCTGGGTGCGGTCACCGACATCGTGGAGAGGGTCTCGGAAACCCACACGATCCACGGGGCCTGCCTTGATTTCGGAGGGCGAGCCATGGCCCTGGTGGCCCCCGCCGGGGTGGGCAGAGGTTCAATCTGCTACGGTCTGCTCCAGCATCCCAAGGCAAAGATGCACTCCAACGATTTCTTGCTGGTTCGCTACACGCGCACCGAGGCCATTGCCGACATATCGGAGCGCAAGTTCTATGTGAGGACCCGCGTGGCGAAGTCCTTCGACTACCTCGCTCCCCTCTTCGACCGGAGCAAGCTCGAAAACGTCGTGACCCGTAAGGAAGACTGCCTCAATGTGGACTGTGAGAACCTGAACGCCTGCGATCTCGACAGGGGCGAGACCCACTGCTACTGGGGCTCCAAGTACTGCCGGGCCATGCTCGACCCCTACTGGATCGGCGGTGCGGCGAAGTACGCCAAGCGCACGAACCTGGGATGGCTGGTCGTGCTGCGCAAGGACAACGTCTCACCCATGGTGGAGAAGCTCAAACCCGAAGACGCACTTCACTTCCTGGAGGAGGGAAGATTCGTTTCAACAGGCGGCGTGCTTACCGGCATGAAGACCGAGCCTTACTACAACCCCTACATTATGAACCCGGTCAAGGAGCGGCTGGAACTCCATCGCCGGTACTTCGACCATCTCCTTAAGCTTGTCCCCTGCTATCTGGTGAATACCGGTGCAGACAAGCGCTCCAAGGTAATCGAACGCCTGGTCGGCCTCACCACGAAGTAGCGTTGCCGCTCCCGTGGCAACAGCTTCCTGCACGCTATTTCTTCTTCCGTGTCTTCTCAGGGCCCTTCCCGCCCCTCACCGCATGCGCCTTACGTGCCGATCCGGGTTGTTTGATCAGAGTGTAACCGTTCTCCCAGAGGGTGTCGAAGATGCTGCCGACAATGGCGCCGTCGAGCTCTTGATCCTCTGTCGGTACTGCATCAAACACGGCGATGTCCCTATGCAGTCGCACAGATTCTTTGGTTCCGCTAGCCCATTCATAACCGTTCAGAAGATGGTCCCTGAGCCAGATGTCGTGCTCAATCTTGATCAGCCTGTTCCGCTCGGTGCTGGAACAGACCGGTTTGCTTGACCTCCCTGATCCCGATGCAGGCTTCGGGACAATCCGGTAGCCGACATCAAGCAGCTTGGCGTGCGTCAGGCGGGCGGTCTTTCGATTCCTCTCCTTGTCTTTGTCATGCAACTCCTCATAGGGCAGAAGGAGTGGGTTGCGCCGGTTCGCATCATCCCGCTCAGGCGCATATGTCCACTTGTGCCGGATTCGCCACTTCCTCCATGCCTCATGGCAGGCCTGAGCAAGCACTTCTATGATCTCAGCCTCCAGTCTGCCTTCGCGCAGGTAGGCCCTGAAATCGTCTGAGACCCTGAGTTCAAGCAGGTTGCCGGAGGGGAGCGACGACGCCCTGAATTGTCTTTCATGCGCCAGGTCGCTCACTCGCACTATCGAATTGAGCGAACGGGCTCCATGGTAATACTCTGTTGCCCGAAGGAACGCATGGATCACATCCGCGCCGATGGCTGCCTTCTTGCTCTTTGGATCGATCAGATGCTTGCAGTGCTGCTGCAGCGCGACGCGCAGGAGTATGGCCCGCCGGATGAGATAGGCCACATCAGAACCGGCGGCGAAGTCCTCGAATGCCTGGCCGGTTGGCCCGGCCCCCATTTGCGCTTCCTTCCATTCCTTGAATCCAACCGGCTGTGGTCCCCTTATGTCCAGATACCCCTGCAGGCGACTGACGAAATCGGGACCTTTCTTGTCCCGGAAGTCCTTCCGATCGTCTTCGCTGACTTCCTTCCCGCGGCCCGGGTTCGACAGGTCGAACTTGAAAAACGACGAGCATGTGCCGCCGGCGAATACAAAGACCGCCCTGCCGAGCGGGTGAGCGTTGCCTCTATCCACAAACTCCGCATCCTGCATCGGGGAAAGGAACTCCTTCAACCACTTCAGGCCGTCAACATCGAATTCATCCCAGAAAACCAGCGGAATCTCACCCTGCATCGAGGCATCGCGCACCTGGTGAAAGGCCTCGGTGAGATCTCCGTGGTCATACCGAAACTGCGAGAGGTTGAATTCCAGAGGCTCGCTTGCAAGGAACACCGTCTTCAGGAGCTCCCTTATGGCAAAGGACTTTCCCGACCCCGGCGGGCCGAACACGGCTATCGAAAGTGGTTTCTTGTCCTCAGGATTGTCTTTGTAGGTGCATATCAGATTGTGTATGGTATTGATCCGTTCTATTTCTTGTCGGTCTACTGTCAGGTACTTGCCATACCGGGCCTTGGGGGCTTCCCTCAGCGCCTTTTCCGGCCCGTGAAGCACCACCTCAACCGCCTTTGCGGCTACGTATTCCAGGCGGTCGCCGGTCAGGTCTCTGAGCAAGTCCGATTTCATCTCAATCTCGCCCTCTCCTCTTTCCGGCCCGAACCCAAACCGCCATGCTTGATCATATCGAGGGTATGCCGAGCAGAATGCGTCGGCGGGTTCGCGCCCCTTGGGAGGATGATAGGCTGCTTCGATTCCCGGATACGGCGTGTCTGCCAGGAACTTATCCTGGCTGCCGCCCCCGATCTCATGGTTTTCTCTCATCCCCGACAGGGCCCGGCCCAGGGCTATGAAGAGCGGGTAGGTCGCTGCGTCAATCTCATGACGCACTACCGCCGCCGTGAGTATGGACAGGTCCCCGAAAACCCGGCCCGGATAGTATGTTCTCCAGGTACCTTCGCAGTGATTCGGATCGTAGATGAAACGCTCGAACCGGGCATGCTTTGAAGCGAGCTTCCCGGAGCTCTTGGTATCCCCCACTGCAGTATCAGGGAACTTGCCGGTTTCCATCTTGAAACCCAACGGGCAACGGGTGAATACCCCCACACCGGACTTGCCGAAGTGCACTATCACTCGCCGGCACAAGCCGAGGTCGCGGGCGGATATGCCCTTCCGGAATTCATTCACCAATTCCTCGATGGTGCAATCCCATGAGAGCGCCTTGCAGAGATCCACACCCCGCTCCCTGAGCGCCGTGGCGGACAGCACTACCGTCAAGCGATCCGCGAAATCATGCTGCAACCGCCTCCACAACGGGCTGTCGAAGTCCGGAGATGATATCTTGAGGATGATCTGTTCCGGTCCCTCTGCTCTTGTGAGTGAGACGGGCCACTGGTCCTCGTTATGCCGGAAGCCCAAACCGAGATCGTCGAGCACCAGCATATCCGGTCTGGCAGGATCCTTGGCCGGAAGCAAGGGCGTGGTCTTCGCAGGGTCAGCAGTCCTACAGCCGAGGAAGTCCTTTATCCGCCAAGCTGTCTTCTTCTCATGGGGGTCGGCTGTCCGCTGATACTGCGACCAAGTCTGGTGGGCATGGTTGATCCGGCGGCCGGGCCCCTGGAATCTCTTGGTCCGGGGAGCGCCGCGTATTATCACATCACCTAGGTCACTGCAGGCTCTCTTCACCAAGTCTTCAAGGAACCAGGCCCCACCGGGTTTCTGCCGAAGAACCATGAATTGAAGCGTCGCGTGGTAGTGTTCCGCGGCCGTCTGAAACTCACCCAGATTGTAATCCAGAATCAAGTCACCGGCTACGACGATTGTCTTGCTAACGGCTTTCACGCCTTTCTTCAAGATGGCACCTCCCACATCTTTTTCAGCTCCGGCCACGGGTCCGCGCTTGAGTAGATCGCGGCCTCGTAGGTGAAAGGACGATTATGGCTCAAGTCTGATCAGTACGCGACCGATTCATCCATCCGTTTGACCTGAAAACCGGCTCTGGCCAGGAATCGAGGCAGGCCCCGGACCATGTTGCGATCCTTCTCCCGGGCTTCCTCGCTCAAGTCATCATAAGACACCAGGTCCGGATGGGTCGTATCGGTTTTCGGGCCGGGGGCGTGTCTGTACCCCGCTTCACGCTTCTCATCGCACCAGCGGTCATGCTCCATCCTCGCCATGCCCTCCACTTCCTCAGGGGCGAACTCGAAGGAGTCCATATCCCAGTCGGTCAAAGACACAATCGCATAGCCGAAGGTCTTGAGCCTGGTCGAAAGATGATCGGCCTGCCGCCGGTTGGACTCCTTAAGCCCCTCAGGCAATACACCCCATGGAACCATCGAGGGATTGGACTCCGGCGTCTTGCCCTTAGCCTCTTCGTTACGAACATAGTCCTCGTGTATCGCATGGGCTATGATCTCTCTGGGCCCGCCGACTATGATCTCGGGCGCGCACGTGCTGTCCAGGAGACAGAAGGCGCGCAAACCACCGATCTCACTCCTCGCCCTCGCCTCCGCAGGCAGAAGCGTGGCAAGGCCCGCACCCTCGGCCATCCGCGAGACTATCTCCATGCGCTGTCCCATCTCCTGCGCCCGTCTGTGGAGCGCCAGGGCGGCTGAGAGACTCAGCGAATCATCATCGAGGCACACATAGATGCTCGTCACGGGGCCTCCCTGAGGATCGGCGAGGAAGGCGCCTGCCTCAAACTCCGGGTCCTTTACATCCATTTCAAAGGAGACAAGCCGGCAGAATTCGGAGATTCGAGGATACCTCAGGCTCAGCGCCTTGACCAATCTGTCTGCACATCTATCTATGATCGTGACGCAGAACTGCATGCTGTCCTTTATGTGAAAACCATGCCACTGCCGAATGGCGTTGACAACCAGGCTCTCACCCAGCTTGCCCAGACCTACGACGAGCATGTGGGTCCGGTCGCCGTGGGAGGTGTCGGCCTGGCTCCTCAGAGGAAACATCTTCAAGAGCGCCACCGAACCGGTCTCGTAGATGTTGAAGAACTCGATCCGCGCACCACCTGCATTGGGGTCCCGCAACTGGCCTTCTCTGAGCAGCTTGCAGAGTTCAAGGTCTATCACATGTGCATAACAGGTGAAATCCGGTCGCCCGGACTTGCCCGTCAGCCGCCGGGCAAGGACAGCCGCCTCGGCATTGGCGCCGTCGCTGCCGCAGACGGCAAACAGCAACCCGGCCGCGCGCACTCTTGCTTTGTGCAACATCCATGCGCTTGTGGCGTCTCCGACGAGGGCTATGATGCCGTGGTGCCGGCAGTATGCGAGATTGTCATTCTCCCCGTCTTTCTCGATAACCAGAACCTTATGGCCGGCTTCACGAAAGGCGCGTGCAAGGTAGAGCCCCCGTTTGCCCAGCCCGCATATGATCACATGGCCCCTCAGAAAGCACAGCCTGAGCATCTGGTGCTGCTCCCTGAAGACTGCGCCAAGCGCTCTTATCGCCGCATAGGCCGCGAGGCCGGGGGCCAAGAAGCGCGCTGCCTGAAGGTGCCAGTTCATCGGTCCGGCAGTCGTGTTTGATTCGAGCACAAACAACTGAAGTGATGTGTAGAGCAGGTCCAGTGGTGATCTGGTCGCTCCCAGGGCAAGTGCTTGCCGGCGGAACCCCAGATAAGCGAGCACGACGGTCACTGCCGCCAGGCCCGCCAGTATCAACCAGTGGTAGTACTGCACCCATAACCTGAGCCGGGATTTCCAGTTGCCGGCGAGGCGTGCCTCCGGCGAGGTATCACACGTTTGTGTATCAAATGCCATCAGGACCCCATTCCACCTCGGCGCCGGGCACGCAGCTCAATCGATCGAATCGCTAGGCCCATGCAGCCCTGCGCAAGCCAGTGCCTGAAGCTATACGCCAAACCTCTGCGAGCCTATCAGGAGCGCCCTACCGAGTCAAGTGAGTCATGCTGCCCATGAGACCGGCCGATCAATTGACGAGCGCTGCTGACCGCTATGGCGCCGTGTGCTCTTTGACATCTGCCCTATTGAAGAGAACGGCCGATTCGGTATAGAATGCCCCGGAACAGGATGCCCCTGCCGGTGGAGGTGTAGATGACAAGCATCATCTGGTACCCGGGTCACGACATTCTGCTTAAGGATGTCGCGAGAGCCGAGGGTTGCTATCTCTATGATTCAAGTGGGAAGCGGTATGTCGATCTTGAATCCGGCGTCTGGTGCATATCGATCGGCCACAGCGACCCGCGGATAGTCAAGGTCTTGGGCGAGCAGGCCGCCCGCATAGCCCACAACGGCTTTGTCTACTCGAGTGCGATCGTGGAGGATGCGGCCCGGGACGTGCTTGCACTCATTGATTTCGAAGGCGGCAACCTCGTTTTCCTGTGCTCGGGGAGCGAGGCGGTGGAGTATGGCGTCCGGGTCACCCGGATGATCACCGACAAACCCTTGCTCATGACGATGGCGGATTCGTATTTCGGAGCCTATGGGTCGGCATGGCGAAGAGACAAGACCGAGTGGTTTTCTTTCGATTGGATGGCCTGCTCCGGTTGCCCCGAGGGCAGGGTTTGCGACGAGACCTGCAGGCACTGGGCGGCAGTTCCCTTCGGGCGGATCGGCGGCTTTCTCTTCGAGCCGGGAAGCTCATCGGGTCTCGTCAGGTTTCCGCCCGTGAAACTCATCCGGAGCATTGTCGGTGAAGTGCATAGTACCGGCGGGCTGGTGCAGGTGAACGAGGTGACAACGGGTATCGGCCGGACGGGAAGATGGTTCGGCTACCAGCACTATGACATCGCTCCCGACATTGTGAGCATGGGTAAAGGCGTCGGGAACGGCTATCCTGTGGCTGTTACCGCCTTTCAGCCGGGGGTCATAGACCGGCTCGGCGGCAAACCCGTCATGTACGCCCAATCTCACCAGAATGACCCGCTCGGCGCTGCAGTCGCCAGGGAGGTGATCAGGGTGATCGAGGAGGATGGCCTGGTCGCGCGCTCGGCCGAGATCGGAATTCCTCTCGTCTCGGGTCTGGAGGGCATCAAGGCCCGTACGGGCAAAATAAGGGCCGTAAGAGGCAGGGGCCTGCTGGTAGCGATAGAAATGGAAGACGGCCCGGAGGAAGCACTCACCAGGCTGGCCCTTCGGGATCTCCTCGACCGGGGCTATGTGCTTGCACGGCGCTCGGGTTTCGGTATCTTGAGGGTGGACCCACCGCTAACCATAGATCTCGAGGACATCGAGGCATTTCTCGACACCTTCGAGCAGGTGCTTGCTCAAGCGTAGAACGTAGTCACGGGAGTGATGCGGCCACGGACCGTCGTCCGAAGGTCCGGCTGCGGCTTAGCCGGCGGCAATGCCGCCCGCGCCGGTTCTAAGAACCTCGGCCACGGGGCTTTCCCACACGGGTACCACCATCCAGCGGTTGTTTATCTTGGCCACGCAACACACGGTGGGACTCACAGGGTATTTGAAGGCCAGTTCCCGGAGATACTGCCAGTGCTCGTGAGAGTGGACACGTCTGCCAAGCATGGTGACCTGCACGGAGAGCAGGCGCGTCTCAACCTCCTTGATCTCGTCGAGTGCGTTCTCTCCACCGATCTCCCCGATGAGTGCAAGCATCGGGTCGAATACGGATCCCGAGGCCCCGCCGGCGCTGCCGATCGTCTTCGCAGCCCCCTCGATTTCCTCGCGGGACTCGACAAGTTGCTCCAATCGCCGCGCGAGGCGGAGGAACTGCCGGTCCCGGACCAGATCACCCAGACCTCCAAGCTCTTTCATGAGCCCACCTGCCGTACGCCTCAATCTCTCAAGAGCTTCCTTCTGCTCGCGGTTCCCCACGGATAACGTCCCCAACGAATCCGCGAATCTCCGCACCGCGTCTTCCACCTTTTTGGCCCGTAACTTAAGCTCGGTCATCCCATGTTCTTCGGCGTCGGCAAGGTCGTTGTGGGCTTGCTTGAAACCCGCAATGAAATCCGAAATTCGCGGATCGCGCTCACGAGCCACAAAACATAGAAGATCCTCTCTCTCCCCTTCGGAGAAACCCGACACCACCTCATGGACCTTGTCACTGGGGAGAAGATACTTGAACGCTCTCAGAACGGCGTTCCCGCGTTCCATTCGCGTAATGCAGTTTTCCGGGGTCGTCGTACAGGCATCATGAAGGCCGGGGCCTGTGTACTGGAAGGCCGGGAAACCATCGGCCGAGTCCAGGTTGGCGGCCACGACCAGAGCCTTGGCGGCGTCTTCCGCCTTGCCTTCCCGCATCATCTTGCGGGCCTTGTCCAGACATTTCTCCACATAGGAGTCCCGCTCTCCCAGCATCTCCAGGCAGCGAATCGCGGAGAGGAACTTCCCACCGGCCACAGCACGTTCCAGGACCGTCCGCAGAACCGCTGGGGGTAGAGCTCCAGCCTCGGGCTCCACAGGTAGATCTTTGTCGATTCGCTCACGCACTGCCGCCGCGTCGTCGCAACCGGCAAGCAGCTTTTCAACATCCAACCCGGCGGCATGAGTAGGCAGGGCCTCGGCCACCGCCGCAAGTGCGAGCGTTATGTCTCCCAGACAGATACCTGCAAGCAGCAGGTTCTTCCTTTCCTCCTCCATTACTGCAACAGCCCCCTTCTCGACGTGACCTGAACATCCGGACGAGGTCCGTCAGTACTTGAATATGCTGCCCCCAATAAACTCCCTGAGAATCGAATTTCTCGGCACCTCATCCGAAGGCACCTCCAGGAAGTACGAGAGGAACCTGAGGAGTCTTCTGGCCTCGGCGTACTCCTGAACATCATCCTTTATCTGTCTCAGAAGCTTCTCCGCATAGGTCTTGAGAACACAGAGCTCATAGACCAGGGAGGAGTTGAACATCACGTCCGCCTCCTCCTGATAGGGGAAGATGTACAGATCCTCGCCTCTTCGTATCGACTCCCAGCGTATGAGCGTATCCAGAGCATTATAGCCCCTGAAGAGATTGTCTCTCACGATGCGTCTGAGCTTCCGCGTGTCGGTGGTGGGAACCCGGTTGTGGTCGTCGATATTGAGCTGCGTGAGGGCGCTCACATATATTTCGAATTTCATGATTGAAGGGATAGAAGGTGTAACACTGGGATTCAGAGCGTGAATACCTTCCAGAATCAGTATCTGCCCGGGCTCCAGATTGAACCTGCGCGAACCCACACGACGGCCCGACTTGAAGCTGAACCTGGGGATCTTCACTTCCTTGCCCGCTATGAGGTCCAGGAGCTGGCTGTTAAGAAGTTCGAGGTCCAGGGCGTCAGGCGCCTCGAAGTCATACTCACCGGTCTCGTCACGCGGTGTCTCTTCCCTGTCCAGGAAGTAGTTGTCAAGCGATAGGATCACGTTCTTCAGCCCGTTGACACTCATCTGGACGGCAAGGCGCTTGGAAAAGGTCGTCTTGCCGGAACCCGACGGCCCGGATATGAGAATCAGCCTGGGGCATGTGATCTTGGCGGCGATCATGTCGGCGATTCGGGCCATCTTCTTCTCGTGAAGGGCTTCAGCGATCCGCGTGACTCTCCGGGATTCCTTCCTTTCCACAATCCGGTTCATGAGCCCCACATTGTCGATCCCCATGATCCTTCCCCAGTGGACGTATTCCCTGAATATCTCAGCCATCTTCTTCTGCTCTTCAAAAGGCGGGATTACTGTGGGGTCGGGCTCCAGGGGAAACCGCAGTATGAACCCCGGGGGATAATATCTCAGCTCGAAGCGGGTGATGAAACCGGTGCTGGGAGCAAGGCACCCATAGAAATAGTCGATGAAGTCGCCCAACCGGTAGATGCTTACCGTATCCTCCGTACGGTACTTGAGAATACCGACCTTGTCATCCTGACCGTCCTTTTCGAACAGACTCAAGGCCTCTTCCACCCGCATCTCCTGCCGGACGAAGGGCACATCGGCGTCGACCAGATCTCTCATCCGCTTCCCCAGGACTTCCAGGTCGTGATACTCGAGCGGCCGGTCCAGGCCGATTTCACAGTAGAAACCTTTGCTGAGCGAGTGCCTTATGTGGACCCTGGCATTGTCGAAGACCTCCCGCGCCGCTCTTATCATGATGAAAGCAAGGCTTCTTCTATAGACACTCATTCCATCACGCATATCCACGGTCACAAAGGCGAGCCGCCCGTCGCTCTCCAGTGGGGATTTGAGCTCTCTCACTTTATTGTTGACCCTGGCGGCGATTACCGGGTACTCGGTCTTCAGGCCGATCTGTTTCAGGATGTCGAGGGGAGTTGTATCCACCGGCACGATGACCTCACCGTGCGCTTCAACCTCGATCTTCACTTCGGTCGTTGCTTGTGCCATCTATGTCTCCAATCAATCCTCATGTCGCATTCGCAGCGTTGCCGCTCCTGTGGCAGCGAATGTCCCTGCAGCGTCGGGGTTCCATCCCCGACGGGTTTGGCTTCGCTCGCCGCCCGCTCGCCGTTCAGCACGACATTCACTGCTCCGCGAACGGCTTCGCTCCGCCCCTGTATTCGTAGCGTCGGGTTTCCATGCCCGACGTGGTCTGCCTCGCGGGTCCGGTCGCTGCGGACTCCCGGCGTCCTCCCAGCCGTTCCGGGCGGTGGAAGGCCCTCCCTCCGCGCCCCCCCTCTCGGCCCGGCGTGCCCCGAGTCGGTTTGCTGCCCGGCATCAGGCGGCTCCACGCACCTTTGCTTTGTACTCCCTCCTGACCTCGGTCAGAAAGGCGTCATACCGTCCGCTCTTGAAGTCGGGAAATACCCAATCATAGGGTTTCCAGCCCTTATCATAATAAAGCGTAGGGTCTGCGTACACTCCTTTTCCGAGATATATCTTATGCCCCAGGTACTTGTTCGACACAAGCACGAACTTGTAGAAATCCATGTACCCTGGGTCGAGATTGAATCTCCGCCTGCCGCCATCCGCGAATTCCTGTTCAATCAGGTTGGAGGCCAGCTTCACCTCGACAATCTCCGCGGGGTCTATGAGATGTTTGAAAGCATAGAAGATCCTCCCGAGCCCGGAACCCATTTCATCCCGGTAGTACTCGGTTTTGTCGAAATCGAAGGCCGCTGATTTCAATTCGACAGGGCCTATGCGTTCGGCCATCTCCACCGCCAGCGCGCCGAGAAGGTCGGCCGAGGCAAATATCACTCCGACCAGGAGCTGGACCGGCTGGGGTCGAGTCACTTTTGCCACGTCGCCTCCCGCCTCGCGGCGAGTATCTTCCGAGCGGCTTCCGCAAATTCCGCGCCGATACCGAATTCCTCCTGGATTAGCCGCTCCACACCCTGCTTGACCTTGCGCTTGTCTATGCTTTCCCTGGATGTGAACTTGAAGAAGTCCTTCCTGAAATATACGTGGCCCCGTGGCGTCATTCGCGTAAGACAGATGCTGTTAAGCGTAGGCTTGGCGAACGATGCTATCCAATACCGTTCGAAGTCCGCCTCATCCACCGGATCGTCCCGGAAGCCGTACCTCCATTTCCGGCCCGATGCATCCGTCGTCCAGAGGCTGAACTTATCTCCACCGGTATTCACCACTTCCACGACGGCGTGGGGACAGGCGACCCGGGTATTCACTTCCGGGAGGCGGATCACCTCATAGAGTGCATAGCCGGGGTCTATCACATACTTGCCTCCCATGGCCCGCACAACGGCAAAGCAGTGTACGTTCCTGCCTGAGTTCATATGAGCCATCACTTTGTACACATCGAAACCGAGGCTCCGCAAAACCCGGTCGAGGAAGAAGGTCAGGGAAAAACACGTGCCCCCGAACCCTTTCTCGACATGGTCCAGAGCGACCTCGGTGGGCAGCCTGAGCGCTTCGCGAGGGTCGTCCGAACACGCCGCTCTTATGATCTTGCTTATGTTCTCATAAGGCATCCGTGAGAAACCCAGAGCCAGATTCCGGAGCAAAGCCATGTCCCGGGCCCCAGGGCCGACCCCGGCATGGGCCAGGAATATGCGCGCGGCATCATCGCCTTGCACCGTCTCGATCACAGCGTCCCTCCGGGCTCTTTTCTCTCAGACAACACTTGTTGACACACCCCGATTCTATTATAAAATATGGATGATTCAAGCTGTCCTTGGACGGCGACTACCCAGGTGAAGGGCCCGCGGGTAGCGAGTATTTCTCGATGGTGCTTTGATCAGGCAGGCAGCGAAACCGGAGGTGCTTTGTGCCCAAGCGTACAGTGGTCAAGATGCCCGGCGATGGAATCGGCAAGATCGTGATTGAGGAGGCGGTGAGGGTGTTGGATACGGTCGGCTTCGAGGCCGACTATGTGCACGCCGACATCGGTTGGGAATTCTGGGTGAAAGAGGGAAACCCGCTTCCCCAGCGGACCCTCGACCTGCTTCACAAGCACAAACTGGGCCTCTTCGGGGCGATCACATCCAAGCCCAAGGACAAAGCCGCCGAGGAGATCTCGCCGGAGCTCAAGGGCAAGGGTTTGGTTTACTACAGCCCCATAGTAGGGCTGAGGCAGCACTTCCAGCTGGACCTGTGTATTCGTCCATGCCGGACCTTCAAGGGCAACCCTCTCAATTTCATAAGAAGGTCCAAGGACGGCTTCGAGGAGCCCGAGGTGGATGTGGTGGTGTTCCGGCAGAATACCGAGGGGCTTTACGCCGGCGTGGAATGGACCGATCCGTCTCCCGAGGTAAGAAAGGCCTTCGAGACCCACGTAAAGATGGCCGCTTTTAAAGGCGTACCCGGCAAGGATCTGGCCATATCAACGCGGATTTTCACGCGGCCGGCATGCCGGAGGATTGTCGAAGAGGCTTTCAAGTACGCCAAGAAGTTCGGCTACAAGTCGGTCACGCTCTGTGACAAGCCCAATGTCATAAGGGAAACAGGGGGCATGCTTCGCGAGGAGGCCCGCAAGGTTCGGAAGGACTACCCCCGCATCGAGTTCTGGGAGACCAACATCGACGCCCAGATGATGTGGCTCACCAAGAACCCGGAAGACTACGGCGTGATAATAGCCAGCAACATGTTCGGGGACATCGCATCCGATGGTTTTGCGGGGCTGGTGGGGGGCCTCGGCTTCGCATGCAGCGCCAACATAGGGAAGGACTGTGCCATCTTCGAGCCCACGCATGGGTCGGCGCCCAAGTACTTCGGCCTCAAGCCTTCGATAGTGAATCCGATCGCCATGATTCTTAGCGCCGTGATGATGCTGGAGCACCTCGACGAGCGCGGGAAGGCCGAGCGCGTGAGGAAAGCGGTCGCGGATGTTGTGGCCGAGGGCAGGGTGCGGGCCTATGACATGCTCAAACTCAAGGGTGGACCCGAGGTCTTGAGCCAGGGGGCCGCCTCGACCGAACAGATAACAGATGCGATCATAGAGAAACTCTCGTAGCTCAAGCTGTTGACCGACATTACTGCGAGGCGCCGGGGCAAAAGCCTCTTGAGGAATTGGGGCTTAACTGAGGGAGGGGACCATGGGGTCTACACTGATCGAGAAGATAATCTCTGCCCATGCCGGCCGGGTCTCGAAGGCCGGAGATACGGTGGATGTCACGATAGACGCGCGAATCGCCAGGGATTTCGGTGGTGCCAACGTGGTCAAGAACCTTGAGACCTACGGCCTCGGGATCGACGACCCCAAGGCCACGTTCTTCACATTCGATTGCAATCCCACCGGGTCGGACCAGAGGTACGCCGCCAACCAGCAGAAGATCCGCCTCTATGCAGAGGAGCACGGCATCCGGGTTTATGACATCACGGAGGGCATCGGCACCCACATAGCGATCGATGAGGGCCTGATAGGTCCGGGGGCCACGATGGTCTCGACTGATTCCCACGCCAACATAGTCGGAGCGATCGGTGCCTTCGGCCAGGGGATGGGCGACCAGGACATCGCCTATGCCTTCGCAAGGGGGAAGGTTTGGTTCAAGGTCCCTCCCACCATCAGGATCTTCATAGAAGGCGAGCGGGCAAGCGGCATCAGCGCCAAGGACATCACCCTGGCACTTGTCGGTGAGGTGGGGGCCAGCGGCCTTCTGGGCTATGCGGCCGAGGTCTATGGAAACGTGGTGGAGTCCATGGCCCTCTCGGAACGCATTACGCTGGCCTCGATGGCGACCGAGATGGCGGGCATAATAATCCTCTTCACTCCGAACGATGGGATTCTCGGAGAGCTCAAGGCCCTCACCGGCAAGACCTATGAAGCCGTGGCGGCGGACGGCGATGCCCCGTATGAAGGTGATATCCGGATAGATGTGACGGGTCTCAAGCCGCAGGTGTCGCTGCCCGGCAACCCGGCCGACGTTTCGCCCTTGAGCGAGGTCAGAGGCACCAGGATCCACTCGGCCTTTATAGGCTCCTGCACCAACGGGCGGTACGAGGACCTGCGCGCCGCCGCGGCGATCCTCAAGGGGAGGAAGGTCGCCCCGGGGGTGGTGCTCAAGATAGTGCCCTCAACCGACAAGATCTGGCGAAGATGCCTGGACGAAGGCATCATCGCGACCTTCAAGGAGGCGGGCGGGCTCGTGGGGAACGCCGGGTGCGCCGGGTGCGCCGCGGGCCAGATAGGCCAGAACGGCCCGGGCGAGGTCACGGTGAGTACCGGCAACCGGAATTTCCCCGGCAAGCAGGGTCAGGGCAAGGTCTTCCTGGCGTCGCCCGAGGTGGTGGCGGCCTCCGCCGTGAGAGGCTTCCTGGTCGCCCCCTGGGAAATCGATGCGGATATCCGCATGAAACCGTCCGAAAAAGGGCCGGACCGCAAGGCTGCGACCGGGCCGTCCACCCGGACCGGCGCGGCCCCAACCAAGGTCAAGGGCAGGGTCTGGATGGTGGGCCGGGACAATATCGACACCGACATGATTTACCACAACAGACATTTAGCGGTCACCGATATCGACGAGATGGGCAGGTACTGCTTCGGCAACCTCAATGGCTTCGAGGACTTCCCGGAACGCGTGAAGCCCGGAGATATAGTTGTCACCGGCGGCAACTTCGGATGCGGGTCGTCCAGGCAGCATGCGGTGGATTGCTTCAAGAGCCTCGGCGTCCAGGCGGTCATTGCCAGATCGTTCGGAGCCATCTACGAACGCAATGCCATAAACGCGGGCCTTCCCATCATTGAAGGAGACCTGAGCGAACTCGGCCTCGAGGACGGCGACATCGTGACCGTGGCATTCGTCGCAGGCGAGGTAACGGCGGAGGCGACCGGCAGGAGGGCGAAGGTCAGACCCTTCTCCGACGTCCAGCTCGAAATATATAAGCGCGGCGGGTTGCTCCGGAAATAGGGGGAGAACATGGGTGCCACATTCGCACAGAAACTGCTTGCCCTCAAAGGCGGGAAGGCTTCGGTGGAGCCGGGCGAGATCGTCACGGTTCAACCCGATCATCTGCTCACGCACGACAATACGGCCGCCATTATCTCCAAGATCGGCACCGACCTCGATGCCCATGGTGTAGCCGACCCGGAGACACCGGTCATAGTGATCGATCACGTGGTCCCGGCGGCAAGCGAAAAGACGGCGACAAACCACAAGAAGATAAGGGAATTCGTGGCCCGGCACGGTATAAGACATTTCTACGACACCGGAGAGGGCATCTGCCATGAGGTTGTGATCGCCAAGGGCCATGCGCTTCCCGGCTCGCTCATAGTGGGAAGCGATTCCCACACCTGTACCTATGGTGCGGTCGGGGCCTTCGCCACCGGTATCGACAGGACCGAGGCGGCGTCCATAATGCTCACGGGCAAGACCTGGCTCAAGGTGCCCCACTCGATCAGGGTGGACCTCAATGGCGAGCTTGCCGGCCTTGTGTCGGCCAAGGACCTCGTGCTCACCATCATCGGGGACATCGGCGCCGATGGCGCAAACTACCTTTCGGTGGAGTTCCATGGCGACACCGGTTCGCTCAGCATGGAGGAGCGCATTACCATAGCCAACATGGGCGTCGAGATGGGTGCCAAGAACGCGGTTTTTCCGGTCGATGGGGTCACGGAGGCCTTCCTCGAGGTGATCGGCGCTCCGGGAGGCTGGAAGGCCGTCTGGGCCGACCCGGACGCCGGGTATGTGAAGACGCTGGAATACGATCTATCGAAGATGATTCCGGTTGTGGCTAAGCCGCATGCGGTCGACAACGTGGTCCCCGTGGACGAGGTACAGGGCCTGGAGATCAACCAATTCCTCATAGGCACCTGCACCAACGGGCGCCTTGGGGATCTCAGGACCGCCGCAGGCATACTCCAGGGCAAACGCGTCCACAAGGCCTCGCGACTGCTGGTGCTTCCGGCCAGCCGCGAGATCATGCTCGAAGCCACAAAGGACGGGACCATCGCCACGCTGGTCGAAGCCGGTGCCATGGTACTCCCCCCCGGATGCGGGCCGTGCCTGGGCGCACACCAGGGTGTGTTGGCTCCTCAGGAAAGATGCTTGAGCACGGCCAACCGGAACTTCAAGGGGCGGATGGGCTGCGCCGAAGCCGAAATATACCTTGCAAGCCCGGCGACTGTGGCCGCAAGCGCGCTCGAGGGCAGGATTGCGGATCCCCGTAAGGCAGGGTGAGGGTGGCTCCATAGGTGTGGAATAAGCACGGAAGGCGGTGCGACGATGAAAGTCTGGAGATACGGAGACGGCATCAATACCGACATGCTGTTCCCGGGCAAGTACACCTATACCTGCAGCACTCCCGAGGAGATCATGCCCCACCTCCTGGAAGACCTCGATCCCGCTTTCGCGAAGGAGGCCGGGGCAGGTGACATCATAATGGCGGGGGACAACTTCGGATGCGGAAGCTCCCGCGAACAGCCGACTGTCGGCCTCAAGGCCCTCGGCATAAAGGCCGTGGTCGCGAAGAGCTTCGCCCGCATATTTTACCGCTCGGCAATAAACCAGGGACTTGTGCTGGTGGAATGCCCCGAGGCGGTTGAGGCTTACAGAGAAGGCGACAGCATGGAGGTCAAGCCTGAGGAGGGCAAGATCACCATCGGCGGCAGGGAGTTTGCCTTCCCCAAGCTCCCACCGGAGATAATCGCCATAAGGGAGGCCGGCGGCCTGCTGGCCTATGTGAGGCATGAACTCAAGGAAAGGGGGGCCCGGTGATGGCCAGAAGCGAAGCCGGGAGACGCGGCCGGGACGTTCGGTCGGATTGCTGGATAGCCATCGAGACGACATCTTCGGGCGGCGTTGTTCTGGAGGGGACCTCCAAAGTCGAGTCCATGTATGGGGCCTCGGTGAGGGCGACGATAGCCGAGGGCCTGAAGGTATTCGGAATCAAGAACGCCAAGGTCGAGTTCGAGGACCTGGGCGCCCTCCCCTTCACCATAATGGCAAGGCTCGAAGCCGCAGTAAGGCGCATGGATGAATCGGTGAGCACAGAGTATCTCCCGGAGATGCGTCGGGAGTGCGCCTACCCCACAAGCAGGGAGCGCATGAGGCGATCCAGGCTCTACCTGCCGGGGAACGATCCCAAGATCATGATCAACGCCGGATTGCACGGACCTGATGGGGTCATTCTGGACCTGGAAGACAGCGTGCATCCCGCCGAGAAGGATGCCGCAAGACTCATCGTCCGCAATGCTCTGAGGCAGGTGGATTTCATGGGCGCCGAGCGCATGGTGAGGATCAATCAGGGAGAGGCGGGGCTGACGGATCTTGAATTCGTTGTGCCCCATAACGTCCATGTGATCCTCGTCCCCAAGTGCGAAAGCGGCGAGCAGGTGAGGGCCGTGGACGATCGCATTCGGAAGATAAGCAAGGCCCGTAAGGTGGATTCAGAGGTCTATCTCATGCCGATAGTGGAATCCGCCCTGGGGGCCATCAAGGCGTATGAGATTGCGACAGCCTCCCCCAATGTGGTCGCCCTCACCATAGGTCTCGAGGATTATACGGCGGACCTTGGGACCCGCCGCACCAACGAGGGTAGAGAGAGCTTCTGGGCGCGCTCCCAGGTGGTGAATGCCGCCCGGGCCGCCCGCGTGCAGCCCATCGACACCGTCTTTTCGGATGTTAGAGACATGGAGGGTTTGAGACAGAGCGTGCTGGAGGCCAAATCGCTCGGTTTCGACGGCAAAGGCTGCATTCACCCGCGCCAGATAAGGGTGATCAATGAGACCTTTGCACCTTCCGACGAGGAGATAGAGCAAGCCGGGCGGATAGTGCTCGCCTTCGAGGACGCCGAGGCCAAGGGCCTCGGGGTAGTCGCCTTAGGGAGCAAGATGATCGACCCGCCGGTCGTCAAGAGGGCGCTTCATACCATAGCACTCGCAGTAGCCGCAGGTAAGCTGGTTGAGGATTGGAGGGACAAGTCATGAGTACCGGTATCGAGATGGTGAAGAATGCGGCGGGAAGACTGGTGCCGACCCTCGTGAACGGGAAAGAGCAGGTCCCCTATGCCGGCGTGGGCAAACATAGGCCCACCGGACGCAAAACCGCTCCTCCCATCGCCTCCTGTGCCGATTACCCCGCTGATGGCAACAAGGTGGTCAAGCACCTAAGGGCAGCCCTCGAGGCGGCGGGTTTAAGAGACGGTATGACCATATCCACGCACCATCACCTTCGTAACGGCGACCTTATAGCCAACATGATATTCGATACCGTACACGAGATGGGTGTGGAGGACACTATGTGGTTTCCCAGCGCGTCATTCCCAGCCCACGCGCATAACATTCAGCACATGGACAACGGCACCATACACCACATTGAGGGCAGCATGAACGGTCCGCTGGGCAGGTACTGCTCCGAGGGTAGAATGAGGGGCATGGGGGTTCTAAGATCCCACGGCGGCAGGTACCAGGCGGTTCAGGACGGCGAGGTGCATATCGATATCGCGGTGATTGCCGCCCCCACGGCCGATCCCTTCGGCAATGCCAACGCGCTCTATGGTCCCTCGGCCTGCGGCCTCCTGGGCTTCGCCCTGGCCGATTCCCAGTATGCCGACAAGGTGATCGTTGTGACCGACAACCTCGTCCCCTTCCCGTGCATCCCCTGGCAGATACAGGGTAACTACGTGGACCATGTGGTCGTGGTCGGCAGCCTGGGTGACCCCGAGAAGATCGTCTCGGGCACGACCCAGATAACCCGAAGCCCCGACAGGCTCCTCATCGCCGAACTCACGGCGCGCTTCGTGAGGGAAGCCGGCATCATGAAGGACGGCTTTTCCTTCCAGGCCGGAGCCGGCGGGACCGCCCTGGCTTTCGCCATATTTTTGCGCGACATGATGAAAGAGGCCGGCATCAAGGCCCGCTTCATAAGGGGCGGGAGCACCCGCTATCTGGTGGAGATGCTTGAAGAGGGCCTTACCGACTACATCCTTGACGGGCAAACCTTCGATCTGGAGGGTGTGCGGTCGATGAGGGACAATCCCGGCCATGTCTGGACCAGCCCCTTTACGAGCTATAACTATAACGGCAAGGGTAACTTCGCCTCCATAGTGGATGCCGTGGTGCTCGGGGCGACCGAGGTCGACGTCAACTTCAATGCCAACGTCGTGACCCACTCCGATGGGCTCCTCCTCCACGGCATCGGGGGCTGGCAGAACTGTCTGGCCTCGGGCTGTACCATCTTGCCCATCCCATCCTTCAGGGACCGCATCCCGGTCTTGGTGGATGAAGTGACTACCCTGTGCGGGCCCGGGGAACTGATCGATGTGGTGATCACCGAGCGGGGCATAGCCATAAACCCGCGGAGAAAAGACCTCCTGGATGCGGTGAAGGGCTCCGATATCCCGATAAAGCCTATCGAGGCGATAAAGGCCGAGGTCGAGACAATCTGCGGCGGCAAGCCCGCCCGCCCGCAGTTTGCCGACAAAGTGGTGGCCGCCGTCAAGTGGGTGGACGGCACCCTCATCGACTGCGTCCGCCAGATCAAATAGCCTGAGTCGTCAAGAAGAGAGCACACTTATTCGTTCTTGTCTGTTTCCTATGCCATGCCTCTTCATCTCGCCGAAGGCGACGGCCTCGCTGGATGTCAGAGGCTGTAACCGGAATAGCCCTGCCGCACTGCATCAAGGCTGAAGGACGGCGCCACCTTTCTTCTTGATCTGAATCCTAAGCTATGGTACAATTATGTTCCCTAATCGCAGCAACTACGGCTTCGACAACCAAGAGGTGAGGGTTATGATCGGACGACCGCTTGCGGTCTTTTTTGCTTTCTGGACGGGTGCTTGCCTGCTTGCCACTCTGGGCATGCCTGCGGAGGGGCTATGCATTGGGGATACGCTCACGGTGATCCAACGCCCCCTACTCAATATTCCCTCGATAGTAACAGTTGGAGATACCATGAACATCGAGTGTGAAGCGTCCCCAAGCACCTCGGGCTGGGCGGCGGAGTTGGTCAAGGACGGCCTGCAGGTCCCGATGTCGGTCCTTGGCGCCACCTACGACGCATCCACACTCTGGTGGGAAATCGAGGCGCTTGTGCCAGCCGTTCCCGTCTATGAGCTCTATGACCTTGTCGTAACCGCCAACGGTGGGATCGACGATATGACCTGGAACGCCGTCCAAGTGATTCCCGAGTTCAGAGACGATTATTACTTCATCCATGTGACCGATCCCCATCTGGTTACGAATCTCTACTACTACGAGAGCGGGGCCGATACCGACACTTCGGAGATAGTGGACCTGCGCGAGGTCATCAACGATATCAATATCATAAACCCGGAGTTCGTGCTCCTTACCGGGGATCTCGTAAACGAGGGCGAGCTCGAGGAGTTCCTCGACAAGCAGTACTATACCCGTTCTCAGGCCTTGCTCACGGAATTCGAGGTCCCGGTTTTCGTGACATCGGGCAACCACGACATCGGGGGCTGGGATGACACCCCGCCGCCGGATGGTAACGCGCGCCGCAACTGGTGGAGGTTCTTCGGCTGGAAGCGCTGTGACGACCCGCCGCCGGGGGCTCCATGGTACACGCAGAACTATAGCTTCGACTATGGGCCGGTGCACTACATAGGGCTGGAAGCCTACAACAACTATGATAGCTGGCGTTCGAGCATATACGGCAGCGACAGCTTCACCTCGGGTCAGATCCAATGGTTGCAGGATGATATCGCAGCCCACTCCGGAAGTGCGGCCCAAGTGCTCTTCTACCACTATGATTTCTCCAACCAGATAAACCTCAACAGCCTTGGGGCCGACATGGCCCTCTGGGGGCATACCCACCACGACACCGACGATTTCTCACACCCGTATGATATCGGTACGGACAACACGTGTAACGGCGATCGATCCTATCGTCTTATCAGGGTATCGAACGACGCGCTTCAACCGACATCCACCGTGTCGGCGGGATCGGACGGCAGCAATCTCGAGATCGCTTATTCGCCGGCAAATGACGGCACACACAGCAGTGTGACCGCTTATATAACCAACGACATCAACGAGCGGTTCGAGCACGGCCTGGTGCGTTTCCTGATGCCGGACCAGCCGGGCACCTTCGACGTGGCGGGTGGTACGTTGCTCCAGATCGATGACTCCGGTACCTATAAGATCTGCTACGTCGAAGTCGATATCCGGCAATCATCGTCCCAGTCGGTGACAATCACGCTCAATCCCGCCGGTGACACGGAGGATCCTGTGGTCACGGTCTTGAGCCCCGACGGCGGCGAGACCTGGCCCGTGGACAGCTTCTTCGATATCACCTGGACGGCAACAGACAATACAGGTGTCACCTCAATAGATATCCTGCTCTCCAGCGATGGCGGGGCCACCTACCCGCATGCGATAGCGACAGGCGAGACCAATGACGGCTCCTACTCGTGGCTGGTCGATGTGGCTCCCACCACTCAGGCAAGGGTCAAAGTCATAGCCTATGATGCCGCCGCCAATAGCGGCGAGGACATAAGCGACGGCTACTTGGAGATCTACGATCCCACAGCGGGAGTGGCCGCGAAACGTGAGGTACCTTCGAGGCCCCTCATAAGCGGCAATCTTCCGAATCCGTTCGGCGCCCGCACCGTGGTACGGTTCGGCATACCCGAGGATGGCTGTGTCCGGATCGCCCTTTACGATGTGAGCGGCAGACGGGTCGCGGACCTTGTGGAGGGCACCTACTCCGCCGGCTATCACGAAGTGGTCTGGGAGAATGATGGGGCAGTCGGAACGGGACTCTATTTCTTCAGGCTCCGCTTCGGCTCCGAGGAAGTCAAATACAAAGTAGTCGTCGCCCGCTAGATCGACCACCAGTCAAGGTGACAGCTCACTTGATTCCGAAAACCAAGTAAGCTGTCACCTGAATTCGAATCATTGCTTGTTCGCATGCAAGTCAACGGTTATGATGACCCAAGGTAATTCAACGCCATCATGGAGAGGTTACTCATGAAGAACCATGGAGATACGTTCCTGACCGATGCACAGCTCAAATATGAGATCGATAAATGTGAGACCTGTGAAGAGAAGCCTTGTCTCGGCGCCTGCCCGGCAGGGGTCTCCCCCATGGACTTCATCCTCGCGGCCAAGACCGGCCTCCCCTCCGACTACAGGAGGGCGGCGGCCAGGATTCTTACGGCCAACCCTCTGGGAGGCATCTGCGGCATCACGTGTCCTGACACGCTCTGTATGGCCGCATGCGTCTATAAGCGCCTGAACCGTCCGGTCAACATACCGGCGTGCCAGGCTACCATCATTGACAAGGCCAAGACCATGGGTGTGATGCCAGCGCTTGAGACGGCGGACCCGAACGGAAGCAAGGTCGCCATAGTGGGCGCAGGCCCGGCAGGACTTGCCGCAGCGGCTGTGCTCGCCCGGATGGGATGCGCGGTGACGGTGTTTGAGAAGAAATCCCGACCCGGAGGCATGTGCCTCTATATCCCCGAGAGCAGACTGCCCGGAGATGTCATACAGTCGGACATCGCATGGCTTCTCTCGACGGGGGACATAACACTTAAGACCGGCACGAGAACCATGGACCCTGTGGACCTTATCGACCGGGGCTTCGATGTGGTAGCGGTCTGTGCAGGCCTGGAGCTCCCGCTCGGCCTTGGCATTGACAATGAGGACCTGGCCGTGCCCGGCCTCAGATACCTTTCGAACCCTGCGGCCTATCCCATGACGGACAGGATAGCGGTCATCGGCGGCGGCGCCAGCGCTCTGGACTGTGCTGTGACCGCGGTGGAGAGAGGTGGGAACCGTGTGGAGATCATCGCCCTGGAGAACTTGAGGGAGATGCCGCTCACCGCACGGGAAAGGCAGTCGATCCTGGATTACGATATCCATGTGTCGGGAAGAACGAGAGTCACTGATATCCTCAAGGCTGACGGCCGGATTGCAGGCTTAAGAACAATCAACGTGACCCTCACCCCGGGCAAGGAATTCAATCTGAGCGACATGTCCGACATAGCGGGGACCGAGTGCACGCGTTGCGAGATCCGCCACGTGATAGTCTCAATCGGCGCCAAGCCGGGCATGCCGCGCGTGGAGAACCCAGCCGTCTTTCATGCCGGAGACTTCGTGAACGGGCCCACAACGGTTGTAGAGGCCGTTGCTTCCGGCAAGAATGTGGCGACGCGGATCCTGGCGTTCCTCGGCGAGCAGCCGGAACCCGCAATAGCGGATCCTGTGAAAAGCGCATACGCGTTGGGAGGCTGGGACTCCAGGCCGGTCTCCCTGGCGACCGACTTCTTCGGGCGCGAGATAGCGTCACCATTCCTGCTCTCAGCCGCCCCTCCCACGGACGGCCTTGATCAGATGAAGGCCGCTTACGAAGCAGGCTGGCCGGGCGGGATAATGAAGACGGCCTTCGATGGACTGCCCATCCACATTCCCGCGGCATATATGCATCTCTTCGACGAGTACACCTACGGTAACTGTGATAACGTATCGGGCCATTCTCTGGACAGAGTCTGCAGCGAGATCGAGGTTCTCACCAAGACCTATCCGGACAGGCTTACCATGGCCTCTACGGGCGGTTCCGTTACAGGAGATGACGCGGGTGACAGGCGAAGCTGGCAGGGCAACACCCGGAAGCTCGAGGCAGCCGGCGCCATGGGCATAGAGTACAGCCTGTCCTGTCCGCAAGGAGGAGACGGAACAGAAGGCGACATTGTGTCACAGAACGCGGTCCTCACAGCCAAGATTGTGGACTGGATCATGGAGGTCTCGGATCCCGGGGTCCCCAAGCTGTTCAAACTGACGGGAGCCGTGACGTCGATAGTGCCGATCATGGCGGCGATCAAAGAGATCCTGGCCCGATACCCGGGCAAGCAGGCGGGAGTCACGCTGGCCAATACCTTCCCGACCATGATGTTCCGCCCGGGGAAGAAACAGGCCTGGGAAGAGGGCATTGTGGTGGGCATGAGCGGAGGCGGCGTCCTGCCGATCAGTTATCTCACAATCGCCAACGCTGTCGCCTCGGGCGTTGTCATATCGGGTAACGGCGGCCCGATGGACTATAAGGCGGCAGCCGATTTCCTGGCGCTCGGGGCCAGGACCGTCCAGTTCTGCACACTTGTGATGAAGTACGGCTACTCCGTGATCGATCACATCGAGGAAGGCGTCAGTCACCTGATGCTGGACAGAGGGATCGGTTCCATGGAGGAACTCATAGGGCGGGCTCTGCCTGATGCCATAACCGGCTTCATGGACCTTTCACCCACGAAGGCGATCTCGGCAGTGCATGAAGACCTCTGCCTCTCCTGTGGAAACTGTACGCGCTGTCCATACTTAGCCATAACCCTGGATGAGGAGAAGCATCCTGTGACCGATGGCTCGAAGTGCATAGGCTGCGGCATATGCACCTTGAAGTGCTTTTCCGGTGCGCTCTATCTGCGTGAGCGGACGGCGGAAGAGGCGGCCGCCCTCAAGGAAGCATAGTCCGAAGAAGCCCCCAGGGCCGTGTTCGATGCGCCCCCTCCTTCATGACTTCATGTACCACTAAAGCAGTGATATGTTGATTCTCAGGTGCACCCGTGCTACAATGCAGGCGAAGGGCTGCTGAAGGAGGAAGAGTATGCGCGAACCCAATTCCATGGACACCCGTTCTAGACTGGCAGGCCTGATCGTGGTGGTCGGTCTCATACTGTCCGGACCCGCGACGGCACTCGCCGGTTGGTTCTATGACGGTCGGCTGACGTATGATCCGGCCGTGTCCTCGTTATCCTTCGGTAATGCGCGATGTGAAGCCGCCGATGATTCGGGCAACCTGCACATAGTGTGGCATGACTACCGGAGCGGGACCTCTGAAGTCTACTACATGCGGTATGATGGGACGACCTGGATGTCGGGTATGAGGCTTGTTGATGGCTCAGGCGGATCTCAGGACCCTTCGATCGCAGCCGGTGAAGGCGGCCTGGTGCATGTGGTCTGGCAAGACGGCCGGGACGGGGGTGCGGAGATCTATTACAAGCAATTCGATGGTAACGCCTGGGGGGCGGATGAAAGGCTGACTGCAGCCACGGGGTATTCGATGACCCCTGCGGTGGCCGTGGGGGGCGGCGATAGGGTGTATGTGGTCTGGTACGATTATCGAGACGGAAGTGCCGAGATCTATTTCAAAGAGTATGACGGGATCGGCTGGGGTGCCGATGAGAGGCTGACCCTGACGGGGAAGATCTCCATCTACCCTTCTGTGGCAGTTGATGACAGCGGGGACGTCCATGTGGCGTGGCAGGACTACAGAGACGGCAACTACGAGATCTACCACAAGTGGTTCAACGGGACCGGCTGGAGTTCGGACATGCGCGTCACCGACGCGCCCGGATCTTCGCAGCAACCCTCGATTGCCGTGGATGACTCGGGACATGTCCACTGCGTGTGGCAGGATTCCCGTGACGGTAATCCGGAGGTCTATTATGCCAGGTTTAACGGCACCGGCTGGGAGGCGGATGAGCGTCTTACTATCGATGCGGGTAGTTCCAATAGCCCTACAATAGCCGTCGGCAGCGATGGCACCCTCTACGTCGTCTGGTCCGATAATCGTGATGGCAACTACGAAGTCTACTATAAGGAACACGATGGATCGCAGTGGCTCCAAGACGTGCGCCTGACCACGGCCTCCGGGGCTTCGAAGACACCGTTCGTGGAGACGGATGCGGCCGGCGAAGTGAATGTGGTGTGGGAAGACAGCCGTGACGGCGACCGGGAGATTTACTGGACGCGCTCCTATACAGGGATACTGCCGGCACCGGTGGTCACCTTGGTAGATCCGGATAGCGGCTACGTGGGTGAGACCATGAGGGGATTGGCCATAAGCGGCAGCGGCCTGCTGTTCCCGGACAGCGTGGCTCTTCAGAAGACCGGCGAGGCGCGGCTTGTGGCCCACAATGTGGAAGTGCTGTCCTCGACTCAGATCACATGTGATATAAGCCTATTGGGGGCCGCTCCCGGCACCTGGGACTGCGTAGTGATGAATCCTGATGGCCGCACCGACACGCTGCCATCGGCCCTGGCGGTTGCCACTGCGCCCAAACCCGAGATAGCGTCGATCACACCCGACGGCAGCTCGTACGGAGGGATAGTGGAGATCACCGATTTGGCGGGGGCCGGCTTCGTCTATCCGGACTCCGTCTGGCTCGAGAAGGCGGGCGAGCCCAGGCTGATTGCCCAAGACGTTGATTGCGTATCGCGGAACCGGATCACCTGTGAATTCGATTTGTTTGATGCCCCGGAAGGTCTGCTTGATGTGGTGGTGCGGAACCCCGACGGCCAGACGGATACCCTGGTGGGGGGGTTCAACGTGATACCGGCGCCTGCACCCGAGATCACATCCATTAACCCGGCCAGCGGGACTTCCGGTGAGGTGGTCGACCCGGCTCAACTGACCGGCGACAACTTCCTCGATCTTGCTCTGGTGGCGCTCCTGAAAGATGGCGAGGACGCGATTGAGGCAACGGATGTCGTCGTGGACTCCCCACATGAAGTGACCTGCCGCCTTGACCTCAAGAAAGCCCACCACGGCCACTGGGATGTTGTGCTCACCAACCGGAACGGCAAGGCGGACACCATGCCGGCCGGGTTTTACGTGATTCCGCTCCCCGATCCGGAGGTCTACTCGGTCACCCCGGATAGTGGTGCCACCGGACTGGGTCTGAGTCTCTCGGCGATTCTGGGGGACAACTTCGTGGTCGGGGCCGCGATCAAAATGGTGCGGGATGGCGAACCCGACCTCATGCCTTTCCAGACCACGGTCTCCAGTGAGACCCACATGACCTGTGAACTGAGTCTCGCCGGCGTGGAGCCCGGGGGTTGGGATGTTGTAGTGACAAACCCGGACAGCGGTGCGGATACGCTGGTTTCGGGTCTGACAGTGCTGCCCGGCATGTGGGGTGCCGATATCCGGCTGACTTACGATCCCGGCTATTCAATCACCAGTGACAACAACGCACGTTGTGTGGCCGTGGGCCCAGAGGGTCGCGTGCACGTGGTGTGGGATGATGATAGAGGTGAGGGCCGCGAAATCTATTACAAGGAGTATGATGGAGCGGCGTGGGGCGAGGACGTGCGGCTCACCGACGCCGAAGGCGTGGACGCGGATCCGGCAGTAGCTTTGGATGCATACGGCAACGTGCACGTGGTGTGGAACAGTAACCGCGACGGGCACTACAACATCTTCTACAGGAGATTTGAGGGTGGCATGTGGACTGCCGATCAACAGATATCCTCGGGTTCTTGCGGAGGCCAGTTTGCCTCGATTGCCGGCGACGACACGGGGGCCGTGCATGTGGTCTGGGAGGACTGCCGGGACGGGAATAGCGAAATCTACTACCGCAGATTCGACGGCGGGACCTGGAGTGCGGAGCAGCGTCTGACTTCCTGGGCCGGGCCTTCGCGGTTCCCCTCGGTAGCAGCCGATGGATGCAATCATGTGCATGTGACCTGGTACGACGCTCACCTGGGCGCATATCAGATCTATTATCTGAAGAGTACGCTTCCAATGGACTGGGAACCTGCTGAGAGCCTTACCCCCGTTAGTTCCGTCATGGACGCTTGCGTGGCAGCTAACACCGCCGGCCAAGTCCATGTGGTCTGGTGGTGTGACGGTGGCGTATATCACAGGATGCACGACGGCGTTGAATGGGGAGAGAGCCATGAAGTAAGCCAGAACGGCGGTAGGGGGCCATCGGTTGCGGTAGACGATGAAGGAACGGTCCATGTTATCTGGTCCAAAAACTGGGACATATACTACAGGGGTTATGATGGGGTTGCGTGGGGAGACGTTGGGAAGCTCCGGGCGGCACCCGGCAATTCCGAGAAAGGTTCTATCGCAGTGGGCCATGACGGGCGTGTGCATGTTGTGTGGTGGGACCAGCGGGACGGCAACCGCGAGATCTATTACAAACTTGGGGATATCGATCAGTTCTCAGGCATCGTCAAACCTGTTGGGCCCGCACCGAGGCTTGCCGTCAGGCACATAGTGCCTAATCCGCTGTCCGGCGATGCCCGCGTGACGTTTGTTCTTCCTTCGGACGGCGATGTAGAGATGACGGTCTTCGACGTACGCGGACGGCTGGTGTGGAGGCATGCGCAGGAGGACCTGGATCCGGGCGAGCACAGCGTGATCTGGAACGCCAGGGACCGGTTGGGGAATGCGGTATCACCCGGCGTATATTTCGTCAGGCTTCAAACCGGGACGCAGACCGCGTCCGCCAAGGCTGTGGTCCTCCGCTGACTATCCCGGTAGGCCCGTTCGCCGGAGCCCTGGGATGGGGGCAAGCCGGCGCAGACTGAAAGATGAGGGCACATCGCCGCGCGGAATCCGCTCCGGCGTGGTTCTTGAGCGCGCTTTCGGACATCGCCGGGCCACGCCCTCAGGAACCGGCAGTATGAAGCCCGACGATGCGGTCCAGCCTGTACATCTTCTCCTTGCCGTCAAGATGGCAATAGGCGGCAAGATACACGTAACCCCGGTACCGGAGCAGCGCACGCGGCGTGACTTTGCGGGGCTCGATGCCCTTGCTCCCCCCGACATAGACTATCTCAAGCGGCGACCTGCTTTCGATTGCCGCGCCGAGAGGTTCGAGGCCCGCCGGCGGTTCAGCCTGGTACATCCGCACCCGCTCGAACGTGAGCGGCGGTATCACCGCGGCGAGGTCCGCTACTGTTCTTATCCGCCGGGTTCTGCGAAGCAGGGCCAGCAGGACATCCCTGGTCAGCTCTGCGTCGGAGAGAGCCCGATGCCGCTGGGGCGACGCCACCCCAAGCACGACCGCCAGGGCTTCGAGCCTGTAGCTCTTGAGGCCGGGTAATACGGCCTGGGCGAGCAGACAGGTATCGAACACCATATGCGGCGGCAGAGCCAGGCCGAGGCGCAGCATGTCCACCCCGATGAACTCGATGTCGAAGGGCGCATTATGCGCCACCAGTATATTGTGCGGGCCGTCGAGGAAATCGATGAAGACCGGCATCACCATCTCCACTATGGGCTGGCCCAGGACCATTTCATCGGTGATGTGGTTTACGGCCTGCGCCTCCGGAGGTATGGGCATCTCAGGATTGATGAGCTGCTCGAAATCCGAGATCCGCTCGCCGCCGGCGTCAAACCTGGTGGCGCCGATCTCGACAAGCCTCGAGGCAAGCGGATATAGGCCGGTGGTCTCGGTATCGAATGCGATGAATGTGGCTTCGTCGAGGTCAAGATCCGGCCTCGGCATGATGTCTCCAAGTCCCATGTTCTGATGCTACCCCTACTGACCCGGGGCCTTCACGCCGACGGGGGAAACCCGGCCGGCACTTCTGCGACCACACCCCCCGACCTCGTCCGTTCCGGCCATCATATCGCGCAAAGCTCCTGCGGCCGTTCCCCTCCGGACCAGCTGCTTGGACTCCGGATCCAAGAAATCCAGTATGAGCGTGCCTTGACAAGCGTACAACGCGGGGCGTGGCATTGGCAAGCAGAGGTTATGACTGCTCGCCCCCCATCCGGCCGCTGCGTCGCCGTGTATAGCCGGCGAGAATGCCTTCCGATACCGCGCGGTCGATCAAGTTGCGGGCATATTCCCACAGATCGGGCGAGGTCCCCCCTCTTGGGGCGGCGCATTCCATGACCTGGTGCCGGCGTACCCCGTGCTTCTGCCAGGTCTTGTCCCGCGCGTGATAGTTGAGCAGCAACGGTCCGAATCCATGCTCCCCTCCATCTATCAAAGTGACAGGGACATGTGCTAATATGGATTCAACTTGCCGACATGACACGCAAGTAAGGTCCGACGGCCGCAGGCCGGGCGGCTTGACAGGGGACGGTGCCGACGATATGCTCGATTGTGTAGGCTACCGTCACCTATCATCGCCCGGATGCGTGCGGACGATCGACGGCCGGCATTGTACTAAAGGAGGACCGACAACCAGAGACGGGAAGGCGTGAAAGCGAAACGGAGGTATCTGCCGAGATGAAACCCGAAATCCTGCTGGGGGACGAGGCTGTCGCTCTCGGGGCCATACATGCCGGTATCACGGCCGCTTATTCCTATCCGGGCACTCCGGCCTCGGAGATAATGGAGTATCTAATCAAGATCTCTATGAGGGACAAGACCTTCCATGCGGCCTGGTGCATCAATGAGAAGGTGGCCTTTGAGGAAGCTCTCGGGGTGTCTTTTGCCGGCAAACGAACCATGGTGTCGATGAAGCACGTAGGGCTTAACGTGGCTGCCGACCCCTTCATGAACTCGGCCCTTACCGGCACAGGCGGCGGGCTCGTGGTCGCAGTCGCCGACGACCCCGGCATGCACAGCTCCCAGAACGAGCAGGACAGCCGCTACTATGCGGATTTCGCCCGGATCTTCTGTTTCGAGCCGGCCGGCCACCAGGAAGCCTATGACATGGCCCGCCGGGCCTTTGATGTCTCCGAGGACCTGGGCATCCCCGTGATGCTTCGCCTGGTGACGCGACTGTCGCACAGCAGGTCGGCCGTGGCACCGCGTGAGGCCCGGGGACAGAACCGGCTCGCCCTGGGCGAGGCGCGGGATTGGACGCTGCTTCCGATGAATGCCCGCAGGCGCTTCAAGATGTTGGTCGAACAACAGGCGGACCTGCTGAGCTTGTCCGACGCATCCGAGTTCAATCGACTCGAACTCAATCCATCGAACCGCAGGCTCGGAGTGATAGCGTCGGGCATCGGCTATAACTACGTCATGGAGAACCTGCGCGATCTCGCTGAGCCCCCATCGTTGCTCAAGATCTCTACCTATCCCGTCCCCGAAGGTCTCATCCGCAACCTGGTCGAGCATGTGGAAACGGTCCTTATAGTGGAGGAAGGTTATCCGCTGATAGAACGGGGGCTGAGGGGCATCTTCGGCATTCCAGGCAAGGACATCAGGGGAAAACTCTCGGGTGAGCTTCCCGCGACGGGCGAGCTCAACCCGGAGGTGGTCCGGGAGGCCCTCTGCCTGGAGCCCCTGACGGCAGGACGCGAGGCTGCGGGGAAGCCTGCATCCCGCCCGCCTCAACTCTGCAAGGGGTGCCCCCACGGCGATACCTACAACGCGCTCAAGCAAGCACTCAAGGACTTCGGCCAGGCCAACGTATTCAGCGATATCGGCTGCTATACGCTTGGCGCCCTCCCACCCTATCAGGCTATAGACACCTGTGTCTGTATGGGTGCCAGTGTGAGCATGGCCAAGGGCGGGGCGGATGCGGGGATCCGTCCTTCGGTGGCCGTGATCGGGGATTCCACCTTCGGTCACTCCGGGCTTACACCACTCATCGACGCGGCCGCATCAAACAGCGATATGACCGTAATAATCGTGGACAACGGCACTGTGGCCATGACCGGGGGGCAGCCGAGCTTCGCCTCGGGCGAGAGGCTCATCCGCATGGTAGAGGGGGCCGGAGTGGCTAGAGAGCACCTCAGGATCATCGAACCTTTGCCCAAAAACCTGGAGGCCAATGCCCGGACCATAAAGGAGGAGATCGATTACAAGGGCCTTTCCGTGATAATCGCCGTGCGCGAGTGCATACAGGAAGCCCGGAAGCGTAAGAGGGGTGAGTAGATGAAACAGGACATTGTGCTTGCCGGTGTCGGAGGCCAGGGCATTCTCTCCATAGCGTTCGTAATAGACAATGCCGCATTGAGGAAGGGCCTGAAGATCAAGCAGGCCGAAATCCACGGCATGGCCCAGCGCGGAGGGGCGGTCCAGAGCCATCTCAGGCTTTCCGAGAGGGAGGTGCACAGCGATCTCATACCCAAAGGCCAGGCGGACATGATCCTGAGTGTGGAGCCCCTCGAGACCCTTCGGTATCTGGATTACCTCGGGCCTGATGGTTATATCGTGACAAGCAGCACGGCGATGGTAAATATCCCCGACTATCCGGATGTAGATGAGATCCTTGTCTCAATCCGCAAGGTGCAGCGGAGCATCGTGGTGGATTCCGGGGAACTCGCCCGCGAGGCGGGGTCAGGCCGGGCACAGAACATGGTCATGCTTGGGGCGGCATCCTCTCACCTCATCCTGGAAGAAGCCGATCTTCTCGAGTTCATCGAGGTTCTTCTCCGCGACCGCGGCGAGCGAATGGTCGAAATCAATCGCAGGGCTTTCGGCCTCGGTCGCGAGGCCGCCGCGAGTATTTCATAGCGCAGATCATGTCGCGGCGCCGGTTCCCTGCGGCTGGCGGGCATGGACACGGAGAACCTGATTGACCCACCGCAGCGAGTCCCGATATAGGGCCGGCAGTATGTCCTCTCTCAGATTGATGGCTGATACCAGATTGCCGACCCGCAGCCAATCACCCCGCTCATAGGACACCACGGTGTCCAGGACGTCCCTGAAGAGGTGGTCGGCCCCGAGCAAAGCCGACTTGGTTTCCTCCGTCAGCGGCAATTGCCCGAGAATCTCCGACATCGGCTTGTCCATGATGGCATCGACAAGCGAGAACATCCCCATCAGAAAGAGCTCTGGGGCCCGGTTTCTCAATCCGATTTCGACCGCGAGGCATTCGCAAAGCCGGGCCCTTGCGAGCGAGTGGACAATCAGTTCCTCCGGTTTGTCCTCAGCCAAGCGACTCAGGGCACTGAGTGCGACCCACTTCTTGATCTCTCGCATGCCGAGGAGGGCAAGGCCGCTCCCGATGGACGTCACAGGCTGCTGAAGCCCGAAATAGGCCGAGTTTATGAACTTCAATAGTTTGTATGACAGCGAAACATCCTGCTTCACAATGTCTTCAATATCTTTGAAGTCGACACCGGACCTGTTTATTTCATTCAGTATCCTCAGGTACACCAGTTTGGAGCCTGGTATGGTGCTCTCGGAGCGCACAACAGGTTTGCTGAAGAAATACCCCTGGAAATAGGTGTAGTTGGAGTCGATAGCCTGTCTGAACTGATACACGGACTCCACCTTCTCCGCGAGGAAGCGCAAACCGTGATTCTCCAGGCGTTCTGGAATGTCTTTCCTGTCAGCGTCGGAACACTTGCCGAAGTCCACCTTGACTATGTCGACAAACTCCAACAGAGGACTCTCGAAATACTGCGGCGTGAAATCATCCAGCAGAATCGTATAACCTCTGTGCTTGAGTCTTCTGCAGGCCTCTATCACTTCAGGCTTGGG
>CAZRAU010000011.1:55679-58498 GCA_964598025.1 uncultured bacterium | reverse complement strand
GGATAGACCCCTGCTTCTGAAGAAGCCGCATTAGTTGCCTGATTGTCTTTATTCTTCGCATGGGCGGAGTATGATGTAATATTACATTATCGTCAACAAGAAAAGAATATCCCTCCCAAAGTCAGGTAGACTCTTTCAGAGCCCTCTAATTGCGATGTTGACAGGCAGACTGGTTTGGGATAATTAGACACAGGAGGCTTGAAAGCATATGAAGATACTGTCTGTCTCAGTCACGCTCTTTCTGATAATGGACCCTTTCGGGAATATTCCCGTGTTCCTGCCGATACTTCGCCGAGTTCCGGAGCATCGCAGGCGCGCGGTTCTTGTCCGGGAACTCCTGCTTGCCCTGGTTGTCATCGTGGCCTTCATCCTGGGCGGCCGCTACGTGATGAGTTTCCTCGGCCTCAGGGAGGAAGCGGTGAGCATAGCCGGCGGGATCATTCTCTTTCTCATCGCGCTTCGCATGGTTTTCCCCTCCGGCAAGGTTGCTGCAGAAAGCGAACTCGAAGGCGAGCCCCTGCTTGTGCCGCTCGCCATCCCGCTCATCGCGGGACCATCGCTTCTGGCCGTGCTGCTGCTTTTCTCAAGCGCGGAGCCCGGTGCACTTCCGGATCTCCTGCTTGCGGGGCTTCTGGCCTGGGCCGGGACTTTCATTGTGCTTTTCAGTTCGACGTTCGTTGTCCGCTTTCTCACCAAGCGCGGCGTGGTGGCCGTGGAGCGGCTGATGGGGATGGTCCTGGTGGCGCTTGCCGTCGAGCTTTTCCTCGATGGCCTTTCGGTCTATCTCCGCTAGACGGACCTCACATGAGACCTACCAGGGGCATGACACGTAAAGGGATGTTGGGTGGTTCGGGATGTGTCCTACGTGGCGAGGTATGAATAGATGCCAAAAAGAAAACGGAGTTCCCCACTACAATGCCGTGCGCGAGGTATCCGTGAAACTCGAGGTTCAGTTTTCCCAGGAGATCAGCCCACGACCTGGCGAATCACGAACAAAGCAGGGAACTCCATTTGGCTTCTTCTCTATTCAGTTGTCACTGCACTGATCTTGCAACCGACATGCCAGAAAGGCCTCTACGCGAGGAAAAGTGAGATCTCAAAGTGAAGTAGATCCGCCGGACCCGTAAGCGGCAGTATTGAAAGCGATTAGGGCGGTATTGCCTGAAGACAATCAGGGAACGGATGCATGCGCCAGCGGGTCGACTGAGATGCCGGCGGCTGGAAACACCCGTCGATTGGGCCATACCACCCAGGCCGGTGGGTGAATTCCCTCAATCGCCTCGTGGGAATGCCATGCTGCTATAGAAGTCCTCTTTGAAGTCGGGCTTCGAGAAGAGCTCCACATGCTCGGTTTCGGAAGCTACTGCATCGGCCTCCTGGCGGGCCTTCCGTGACGTGAGAAAGATCTTCGCCCCTTCGATCGCGGAATTCCCGATCACCTTGATCCTACCCTTGAATTCCGAGGGCACAAGCCCGATCCTCCTGATGCTGGAAGTCCGCAGCGCGGAGCCGAAACTGCCGGCTATGAGGATCTGGCGTATATCTCCTACATCGACTCCCGCGGCGTGGGCCAGGCTCTGCATGCCCGCGCACATGGCCGCTTTGCCCAGCTGCACTTCCCTAATATCGCCTTGTCTCAGTTTCACAAGCGGTTTACGGCTGAGCACGAACTCCCGGCCCCTGTCGCCGGAGACCACCCTGGACGCCAGCAGCCTGGACTTGATCTCTTCCGGGGTCCTGATCCTTCCACTGGGCTCGATCACATGAACCCGGAGGAGCTCGGCGACGGCGGCCATCAGACCTGAACCGCAAAGACCCACCGGCCCGCCTCCACCTATGACCTCTAGATTGACCCTGTCCTTTGCTATACGCACATCCTCCACAGCGCCGGCGATGGCCCTCACCCCGCTGCTTATCCTCTCACCCTCGAAAGCTGGGCCGGCCGCCGTCGAACAGACAAATAGCCGGCCGTTTGCCGCCAGCGCAATCTCGCCGTTGGTGCCGAGATCGATTGCCATGACGGGGACCCTTCGCTTATGCAGTGACTGGGAGATTATCAGGGCCACCAGATCTCCCCCGACAAACCCCCCGAGCGAGGGAGGCATGATCAACCTGCAACCACCGTGGAAGTCCAGCCCGCTCCGGGAGGCAAGGGTTTCGATTGAGCTCAAGAGTCTCGCGCGATAGGGCGCCCGGCCCAAGTCGGCTGGCGACACACCCACCAGGATATGCTGCATCGCCGTGTTGCCCACGGCACTGCACACGTATAGGCGCCTTGGGTCCACAATCAGTTTCTTGGCGAGTTCCCGGCAGAGCCCGTTGATGAGATTCACGATCTCACACTGAAGCATGTCCACACCACCCGATGTCTTCGCAAACCGTATCCTTGAAATCACGTCATCGCCGTGGATTATCTGAGGGTTGATGGTCGAAGCCGTCCCCAGTTCCTTCCCCGTGATAAGGTCGACCAGCGAGCAGACGACCGTATTCGTGCCCACATCCACAGCCAGGCCATAGCATTCCGATGAGGTGTCACCTGCTTCGAAACCGATGATGCCGTCATGCGCGGCCACGACCGTCGCATTCGTGTGAAGTCCGAGTCTCCATTCGTGATCCATCATGAGATCACGGTCCATCAAGTCGGCCTCTGCCATCCGCAGAGCAATGTCATCTATCCCAATATGGAAGTCGTCGGCGAGCTTTCGCATAAGCCCCGCGTCTCTCACACCCAGGAAAACCTTCATCAGACCGGGATCGAACCTGTAGGACCGAGAGGTGCGGCCGCGGGTCGTGATCTTCTGTATGGTGATCCGGGAAGC
>CAZRAU010000011.1:0-55669 GCA_964598025.1 uncultured bacterium | reverse complement strand
ATCGCCTTCAAGCCTCGCCACGCAGGCAAGCCTGGCGTGCTTGATTCCCTTGGGCAGTAGCGCTTTCTCCTCCGCCTCAACAGGAGAGACCTTGCCTTTCACTCTCACAACGCACTTCCCACACCTCCCGTGGCCGCCGCACGGCATGGATACCGGGATGGCGGCCGCGAAAAGTGCTTCCTTCACTGTGGAGCCGGACACCACCCACACCTCTTTGGCATCCGGCTTGAAGAGCACTCGAACCGATTGCTTACTGCCCATCACTCTCCAATTAACCGGTGTCGGATCTTGAAGATTGAATTCACGCAGTGAATTCAATCTTCAAGATCTGACCCCCTTCGACTCAACCCCACCTTCGACCTTCATCAGTCTGCATCTTACATCGTAGTAGGTCGCACTCTCACCCATATCACTCAATTCATCCGACGTCAATCGGTTAACAGATCCTCCCAGGCGGTCCCACCACCCTTCATATATAAGCACGCTTTCCGGGCCAAGCGCCTCAGTGACAGCTGCCCTGCAGGTCAGCGCGCCATGCGGCGACTCCACAACCACGGTGTCACCGTCCTTGAGACCGTGCCGCTCCCCAACTGCCGGCGCCAGGCGAACCTCAGGCAGCGCGGCCTCCTCCGAGCCCGTCAGTTGGGAATGGGTCCTTGTGTTGGGGTGGGACGAAATCAGGACATAGGGGTAGGCACGCCGGTCCGCCTCAGGCGGTTTCACAAGCTCGGCAACGAAACGGAACCTGCCCGAAGGCGTGGGGAACGATCTCTCCCGGAAGGGTACATCCACAGCCCCGGGCGACCTGATGGGACCCGCCATGATTTCATCCAGGCTGATACCTTGAGCCGCAAGCGGGGCGGCGAGCCGCTCGAGGTAGTAGTCGGGATCGGCGGGAAAATCCTCCCCCACACCGAGGGTCCGTGCCAGGAGAGAGAAGATTTCCAGATCGGTCTTCTCCTCTCCGAGCCTGGCCTGCGCCACGTTTACCGGCATGACGTAGTTATGCCAATAGCTTCCGAGCATATCCCGCTCCTGAAGGAAATGCGTGGCGGGAAGCACCAAGTCTGCGAGAAGCGCCGTATCGGTCATCAGCATGTCCAGCACCACAACGAATTCCACGCTCCGGAAGGCTTCACGCACCAGGTTGGTTGAAGGACACTGGGCCACGGGGTTCGAGCCCGATATGACCGCAACCTTAATAGGCGGATCGGCAGCCTCAATGAGCCCCCTCCCGACCCTGGGCCTCGGGATGTATCGCCGCGCCCGGCCACGCTCCCTGAGCATGACCTGCTTGTCGAACCACCGGGTCTCATCCATACCATGACTCACACCGCCACCGGGCACGCCGATATTGCCCGTGAGCGCACCCAGGGCATCTATCAGGCGGTAGGTGTTCGCCCCGTTACGCCACCTTTGTACGCCCCATCCTCCGAGGATCGCGGCGGGCTTGATCCTGCCATAGCGAATGGCTAACTCTTTTATAACAATGGGAGTTACGCATGTCATCTCACCTATTGTCTCAAGGCTGAAGGTCCGGACCAATTCCAGGAAGGCCTCAGGGCCATCCGTGTGGAGGGCGAGAAAGTCCGTGTCGATAAGACCCTCATCCAGCAGCACCCGGGCCATCCCGAGCGCGAGATACCCATCGCTGCCGGGCTTGGGCCGAACATGCATGTCACAGAGCCCCGCAGTCGGGGTCGCCACAGGATCGATGAGCACGACGAAGGCCCCTCGCCTCCGGGTCTCGCGAAGCAACGGGACCAGATGCACATTGGTCCAAGCCGGGTTCCTTCCCCAGATCACTATCATCCGGGAGCCGGCGAGGTCCGCCGGATCGTGACTTGTTCGCAGGCCGAAGTCGGCGGTCTGCCCCGCTATCCCTGCACCTCCGCATAGCGAGCCGCTCGCAAAGGTCCCTCCTCCCAGGAGATTGAAGAAGCGCTCATTTACATGCTTGAGCGCGGCTATCGAACCCGAATCGCTATAGTAGAAAACCGACTGCGGGCCGAATTCGCGGACGGCCCCTTCGATCCGCGACGCCACAAGCCCGGCGGCCTCATCCCAACCTACCTTCTCCCATCCCGAGCCGCGCCGCCGGAGCGGATGGAGCACGCGGTGAGGGCTGAAAACCCGTTTGAGAAAGTTGCCCGCCTTCCGGCAGAGGAACCCGCGCGTAATCTCGAAGTCCGGATTGCCCCTTATGCCTGTAACACGGCCGCCGTCCACCGTTGCCACGATCGAGCAAGTGTCCGGGCAATCGCACGTGCATGAGGTCACTACGTACTTCAAACCCATTGCGCTCTCCTCACCGAGTGTCACCAATGATCGGCTATGCAAACAAGACAGTCAAGCTCAAGCCTCGCACCCCGGTGGCGCGCGTCCGTGCAGCGGCTCTTCGTGCCTGACAGCAAGTTTGCCTCGCGGGTGCTAGCCCCAAGAAGAAAAAGGTTGCATACTCTGACAAATCCCTTGGTATTATGCGTTGAGAAGCTATAGCCTTTGCCCAAGCATCGAAAGCCTGTAGCATCCGGACCGGAACCCCGGGCTTGAAACCGGCGATGACGGGGAGCGGGTCTTGCAGGCCGGCCGTAACGCTTTGGGCAGGTCAGGGAGGACAGCGATGAGCAAACGAAAAAGCGGAATCCTGATGCACATAACTTCTCTCCCCTCCCCCTTCGGCATAGGGGACCTGGGGCCCGGAGCTTACAGGTTCGCTGATTATCTGGCGGACTCGGGCCAGAGACTCTGGCAAGTCCTGCCGCTCAGTCCGACCGACCCGATCGAGGGCAACTCGCCCTACAGCAGTCCTTCGGCCTTCGCAGGCAACCCCATGCTCATAAGCCCCCAGCGCCTCATCAACGACGAATTCCTGTCCGAAGAGGATCTGAATTCCGTTCCGGCCTTTCCGGCCGACCGTGTAGACTACCCCGCCGTCATAGCGTATAAGAACAGGCTCCTGGACATTGCCTTCGAGAGCTTCTCCAGAATGGAAGACCGGCGGGAATTCGAGGGCTTCTGCTTCAACAACAGCCACTGGCTAGAGGACTTCGTGCTGTTCACCGCCCTGAAGGACCATTTCTCGGGGCAGGTCTTCAGTGACTGGCCACTCGAGATACGAGACAGGCACGCCGATGGCCTGGCATCCATGAGAAGCCGGCTTGCCCGTGACCTGGAGCGACAGAGATTCACCCAATTTCTCTTTTTCAGACAGTGGCATGCTCTCAAGACCTACTGCAACGAAAGAGGAATCGTAATAATAGGCGACATCCCCATCTACGTGAGCTACGACAGTGCGGATGTCTGGGCGGATTCCCAGATCTTCAAGCTGGAGGAGAACAAGAAGCCCACCCATGTCGCAGGCGTGCCGCCGGACTACTTCAGCTCGACCGGCCAGCTCTGGGGCAGTCCTGTTTACAATTGGGAAGTGTGCAAGAAGAGCGGCTTCAAGTGGTGGCTTCGCCGCATGGATCATGTCTTGAGTCTCTATGATATTGTGAGGATCGATCATCTCCGGGGTCTCGTTGCCTATTGGGAGGTGCCGGCCGGAAATGAGACCGCTGTCCACGGGGCATGGATCGACGCACCCGCCAGAGACTTCTTCGACGCAATGCTCAAGCGCTTCCCCGACTTCCCCATAATCGCCGAGGATCTGGGGCACATGACACCCGAAGTCAGAGAAGTAATGGATCATTATGGTTTCCCAGGGATGAAGGTTCTCCTCTTTGCCTTCGGCGCCGATGAGCCCGACCATCCATACCTGCCCCATAACTATGGGCGCAACTTCGTTGTATATACAGGCACGCATGACAACAACACCGCCCGGGGGTGGTTCGAGAACATAGCATCACCCGAAGACAGGAAGCGCCTCAACCGCTACGTGGGGCGCGAGGTAAGCGCTGAGGGCGCGCATTGGGAGCTCCTGCGTCTCGCCCAGGCTTCGGTCGCCGAGGCAGCGATCACCCCCATGCAAGACGTCCTGGGGCTAGGCCAGGAGGCCAGAATGAACCTGCCCGGAATTCTGGAGGGCCATTGGCAGTGGCGCCTGACGGCGGAGCAGTTGAAACCGGAGGTCTCCGCAGCCCTCCGCAACCTTACACGCACCTACGGTCGTCTGTAATGCTGCCCGAGTCGCCGCCGCGTGCACTCACCACAGCGGGCGCGGTACTTGGTGAGCCGATGACCCGTGAGCGTATCCTCGAGGCGCATGTGTGCCTGACACCGAGCCCGTTCGGTCCTGTGGCCGTGGTCTGGTCCCGCTATGGATCGGCACCCCTGGTACTCAGGATCTTTCTCTCGAGACCCGGCCTGGAAGCCGGGCGGCCGGTGGCGGCCTACTATCCGGAGGCTACTGATGCTTCCTGCGAGGAGATCGACAGACTGGCCGAGGAGATCACGGCCTTTCTCCACGGCGAGGCCATAAGGTTCACGCTGGAACAGGTCTGCCTGGACCTTTGCTCTCCATTCCAGAGCAAGGTTCTCCGGGCCGAACACGCCATCCCCCGGGGGCGCGTGAGCACTTACGGGCGGCTTGCCCGGCACCTCAGGATCCCTAAAGGTGCCCGGGCGGTGGGTAACTGCCTGGCCACGAATCCCTTCCCCATTGTAATCCCCTGCCACAGGGCTATTCGATCCGATAGGACCCTGGGCGGATACCAGGGCGGGGCCGAGATGAAACGAGCTCTTCTCGAAGCGGAAGGTTTGAGTTTCGACGACTTCGGTCGAGCCGCGGTAAGCCGGTTCTTCTACTGAAAGCCTGCGGAGGGACAATCGCCCGTCTTCGCCCAAGGGCTTCGACGAGCCACCGCGCCATAGCCGTCGGCATAGGTGGTGGTGGAGCTGACGGGGATCGAACCCGTGACCCCTTGTCTGCCAGACAAGTGCTCTCCCAGCTGAGCTACAGCCCCAACCGTGCATAAATATAGCAGACACATTCCCTATGTCAATAGCTATCGCCGGCATCGGCCGCAGGGAGCCGGCGCCGAATAGGCAGGGGCGGAGCGAAGCCGTTGGCCTCGTAGCGTCGCGACTCCCGTTACGACGAAGGCCGTCGGGAATGGAACCCCCGGCGCTACAGAGAACTCAGCCATGGGAGTCGCAACGCTGCCGAACCACAGGCTGCGCTTGACACGGCGGTGTGCCGAGAATATTATTGAAAGGGTGCCGGAGTGGTGGAACTGGTAGACACAGTGGACTCAAAATCCACCGGGCCTTACAGTCCGTGTCGGTTCAAATCCGACCTCCGGCATAGTTCGTAACAGGAGGACAATATGGCCAAGGTCGCCGTAGTGAAGACCAGACCCGAGACCGTGCTGGAAGACGTGGGAAGGGCAATGAGAATGGCCGGCTATCGTGAGGCCTTGTCTCAGGACAAGGAGCTGGCTCTCAAGATAAACATCACCTGGCACCACTGGTATCCGGCTTGCTCGACCACCCCGTGGCAACTCGAGGGGGTCATAAAGACACTGCTCGATGACGGCTACCCCAAGGAGAAGATCTACGGGGCCCACAACCGCACCGTCGTAGTGAGCGCCAAGACAGGCGAGGTCGCAAACAAGCACAAGCAGGTCCTGGATAAGCACGGGATACGGAACATCCATCTCTATGAGGGTGAGGAATGGGTACGTTACGAACCCAAGGCCAAGATGCTCGTCCTGGACTCCATTTATCCGGAAGGCATTCACATACCCAGGCGCCTCGTGGGCTCGAACATCATACATCTGCCCACCATGAAGACCCATGTGTTCACGACGATAACCGGGGCGATGAAGAACGCTTTCGGCGGCCTGCTCCATGAACGGAGACACTGGACCCATTCGGTCATACACGAAACGCTGGTCGACCTCCTCAGCATCCAGAAGGAAATCCACCCGGGCATCTTCGCGGTCACCGACGGGACCTTCGCCGGCGACGGGCCGGGGCCGCGCTGCATGGTGGCCCATGAAAAAGACCTCATTCTGGCCTCCGCCGATCAGGTGGCCATAGACGCCATATCCGCGAAGTTGATGGGCTTCGATCCCCTCAAGTTGGACTTCATTCGCCTGGCTTACGAGCACGGCCTTGGAGTGGGTGACCCCAGGGAGATCGAGATAGCGGGCGAGGACATTTCAGGGGTGAACTTCCATTTCAGAGGTGCCCAGAACACGTTTGCGAGCCGCGGCCAGAAGGCGATCTACTGGGGGCCCCTCAAGCCCCTGGAGAAACTGCTCCTGAGGACCGTCATAACCCCGTGGTCCTATGCGGCGTCGAGGCTGTATCATGATGTCTACTGGTATAACCTGATCGGGAAGAAAAGGGTCAAGCAGGCGCTCGGCACTAAGTGGGGAAAGCTCTTCCTTCAGTACTGAGGCATCAGACCTTGAGAATCGGATACCTGCGGGAATTCAATCCTCGAGATCTGCCCCCAAGGCTTCGTCGCCTTGCTCCCTCCTGCCTCTAAGATAGAGCACCAATGCGTCCATGCCGAAAAGGACGATCACCCTGTATTCGTTTTCGAAGATTTCCCTGATGTTGGGCGGCACCTTGCTCTTGACCTCGTCCCACATCTCCTCGACCCTGGTATGTACATCCCCGGTCTGTTGCTCGAAATCGCGGGGATACACCCAGATCCATTCTCTGGCCTCGATGTCATGATAGAGGAATGGCACCTCCACATGGAATCGCCTTTCACAGGAGGGACACTTGACCATATTCATCTCACCGTCGAGGACTTGCTGCCTGAGCTCCGGAGAGGCCGTGACATTGGCACTCTGCCATAGCCAGCCTTCGAATGTGTTGCCGCAACCACAGGTTATCTTCGTTTTACCGCCGGTCGACATCACCCCTCCTTATCGCGATCGAAGCCTGTTCTGGCTACCCGGAACTTACTCTCCGGTGTGCCGTTTTTCAAGGGTTTCGGAGGCGCCGGGGCGGGAACCAAGCAGCATGCGGCCCCGAGGTTCCAAACGACTTGACATTTATACTCCAATCTGTGAGAATACCTTGGTTATCTTGGAACATTCCAACGATGTAAGGAGGTTGAAGTGAAATCTACAGTCGGTATCATGCTGAGTCTTGTGCTGGTTCTCGCCCTTTCGATTCCCCTTTTCGCCCAGCAGACGGCCGAAACCGAGGTCAAAACCGAGGTCAAGGCCACGGAGAAAGAGATCAAGAACCCCATGGTACTCATCGAGACGAACCAAGGAAACATAATGCTGGAGCTCTTCCAGAAGGAAGCGCCTATATCGGTGGAAAACTTCCTTTCCTATGTCAATGATGGCTTCTACGACGGCACGGTCTTCCACCGCGTAGTAAGGGGCTTCGTGCTCCAGGCGGGCGGCATGAATGAGGAGCTCAAGCAGAAGCAGCAGAAGCCTGGCATCAAGAACGAGGCGACCAACGGGCTGAAGAACCTGCGCGGCACACTCTCCATGGCAAGGACTTCGGACATCAACAGCGGGTCATCGCATTTCTTCGTAAACCTCAAGGATAACAACTTCCTGGACCACACAGGTATGAGCCCCCAGCAGTACGGCTATGCGGTCTTCGGCAAGGTTGCCGACGATGCCAGCATGAAGGTCGTCGACAAGATTGCTGAGGTTGAGGTCAAGACAGAGGGGCAGTTCCAGAATGTGCCGGTCAAGCCGGTCGTCATAAAGAAGGCCGTGGTAGTCGGTGAGGAGAAGGTGACCGAGCAGGAAGCAGAACAAGCCGAGGGGCCTGAGAAGGTTGAGAAAGAGATCAAGAAAGAACAGCAGAAGCTGGGAGAAAAGGACGAGTAAGCATCCCGTCTAATGCGATCTTTGGAGGATTGAGATGGCGAAACTCAAGTTGGCTCTCTACTGGGCGGCAAGTTGCGGCGGCTGCGAGATAGCGGTCCTGGATATCGGTGAGAAGATACTCCAAGTTGCGGAGAACACCGAAATAGTATTCTGGCCTTGTGCGATGGACTTCAAGTACAAGGATGTTGAGGCAATGGCCGATCAGTCCATCGACCTCTGCCTCTTCAACGGAGCCATAAGAACCTCCGAGAACGAACACATAGCAAGGCTGCTCAGGCGCAAGTCCAAGATCATGGTGGCCTATGGTTCATGCGCTTGTGAGGGGTGCATTCCCGCACTTGCCAACCAGTCCTGCCGTGAGGAGATATTCAACATCGCATACAGTGAAACACCGACCACAGTGAATCCGGACCGGACAAGACCTCAGACATCTTCTATGGTCGCCGAGGGCGAGCTGACCCTCCCTGTCTTCTATGATACCGTCAAGAACCTGGAACAAGTGGTGAAGGTCGACTACTTCGTCCCGGGTTGTCCTCCGGTTGAAGAGCAGACCTGGGCCGTGCTTGAAACCGTCCTTAAGGGTGCACTCCCACCCGCGGGAGCCGTAGTAGGAGCGGGCACCACGGCCCTCTGTGAGGAATGTCCCAGGGAACGTAAGGAAAAGAAGGTGAAGAGGTTCTATCGTCCTTGGGAGATCGTGCCCGATCCGGAACAGTGCCTCCTGGACCAGGGCATAATCTGCTGCGGGGTGGTCACCAGATCCGGCTGCGGCGCGCAATGTCCGAGCGCGAATATGCCATGCCGGGGTTGCTACGGACCTCCTGAGGGAGTAGTCGACCAGGGCGCCAAACTGATCGCCGTGCTGGGCTCCATCATAGATTCCACCGATTCCGAAGAAATCGAGAAGGCATGTAGGACAGTGGTTGATCCACTGGGGACCGCATACAGGTTTGGCCTCGCAAATTCCATTCTCAGGAGGAGCAAACTGAAATGAAAAGAGTCACGATCGATCCTATAACCAGGCTGGAAGGGCACGGGAAGATCGAGATTTTCCTTGATGACAAAGGCAAGGTGGAGAACGTCTACTTTCAGGTGCCTGAGCTCAGAGGCTTTGAGACATTCTGTCTCGGCCGGCCGGTGGAGGAGCTTGCCAGAATCACCACCAGAATCTGCGGGGTTTGTCCTGAAGCCCATCACATGGCGAGTTCCAAGGCCGCCGATGCTGTTTACCACGTGGATCCCCCTCCCACAGCCAAGAAGATAAGAGAGCTCTTCTACAACGCCTTCATGGTGACTGATCACACCACGCATTTCTACATCCTGGGCGGGCCCGATTTCGTGGTAGGCCCGGACGCAAGCCCTGCGGAACGAAACATCCTGGGAGTCATAGGCAAGGTGGGCGCCGAGGTCGGACTCAAAGTCATCGGCATGCGAAGCCATTGCCACGAGATCCTCAAGATGATGAGCGGTCGGAGTATTCATCCCGTGTTCTCCATACCCGGCGGTGTAAGCAAGGGTGTGACCGAGGATGAGAGGAAGCGCATCGAAGAGGTGGCCAAGGAGGCCGTGGAATTCGGCAAGTTCACGCTCCAGGTGTTTGACGATGTCGTGCTCAAGAACTCCGCCTATGTCGACCTCATAACAAGCGATGCCTATGCCCACAAGACGTATTCGATGGGGCTCGTGGACGAGAATAACTGCACCAATTTCTACGACGGCAAGATCAGGGTCGTGGACCCAGAGGGCAAGGAGTTCGCCAAGTTCGAGGCCAAGGACTACCAGGACCACCTCGAGGAGCACGTGGAACCGTACACATACCTCAAGTTCCCCTACCTGAAGAACGTGGGTTGGAAGGGCTTGGTTGACGGCATGGATTCAGGTGTTTACAAGGCTACGCCGCTCTCGAGATGCAACGCCGCCGATAAGATGGCGACGCCGGTTGCTCAGAAGGCCTACGAGCGGATGTACGAGACACTGGGCGGCAAGCCTGTTCATGCGACACTGGCGACTCACTGGGCGAGGATAGTGGAGATCTGCTATGCCGCCGAGCGTATGCTCGAACTGGCATCGGATCCCAGCATAACCAAGGGTACGTCCCAGGCCACAAAAGGCATCGAGAAGGCCCAAGCCAAAGAGTATCGGACCATCCCTACCGAGATACCCTCAGAGGGTGTGGGCGTGGTGGAGGCCCCGAGAGGTACGCTCTACCACCACTACAAAACCGACAGTGACGGCATGGTCACCGACGTCAATCTCATCGTGGGGACCACGAACAACAACGCGGCGATTGCAATGTCACTCAAGAAGGCCGCGCAGGGTGTCATCAAGGGTAACGGCGAGATAAGCGAAGGTGCGCTGAATCTGGTGGAGATGGCCTTCAGGGCCTACGATCCCTGTCTGGCCTGTGCTACGCACTCCCTGCCGGGCCAGATGCCGCTCGAGGTCGTGGTTTACGATTGCGACAAGAAGGAGATCTCCCGGAAGCGCCGCTTCTAACAGCGTTCAGCCGGGATTGCCAACAGGGACAGCCCCCGTTTCGGGGGCTGTTTGCTTATGGGGATGTGAGTTACTCCACTCTGTTCTGGCTTGTCTTGTAAGCAGGGGGGTGGCAAGCAATCTCCATTGGAATTCCCCGACCGCCGGGTCCCGCCCCTGTTACATGTCGACCGATCTCTCGTGGTGTGCTTGAGCGTGAGATGAGAGGACGGTTGGGCTACATCGAGTGCGTCCGCACGCTTGAGGGGTGCATCACTGTATCGGGGAGATCCATCGGGTTCGAATGGCGCCACGCGCCACTGCCGATACAACCTTTATCATTATGGACCGGTTCGGTCTTTCTCACTCCGAACCACAATCGATTACGGGTTGCCTCAGGGAAGCAGAGCCAATAAGATATGCCTGATATCCCATCGAGGACGAGCTCTCGAGATCGATAGTATCTCGAGATTGATCGAGATAACTCCATGATTCGGCAGCAGTGACGGAGAACGAACATAACGCAGCTGGCGTCGGGCACAGAGACCCTACGCTGCAAAGACGTTCGTCGTCACAGGGGGGGCAATGCTACGAAGGCTTCTTTCGGTAGCGTCGGTCCTGGCCGGACTAGCAGATGCGGGGAAGCAGTTCGCCGGAGAGGGCGCTTAGAATCCGTCTCCCCCCCACAGCCGTATCGAGCACGACCATGCCGGGATTATCGGCCACGACGCGGCCTATCAGGACAGCATCGCGTCCGTATGGGGAGCGGCGCATCGCCTCGAGCATCGCGGCCGCGCTCGCCTCGGGCACAAAGGCAACCAGCTTGCCCTCGTTTGCCAGGTAGAAGGGATCGAACCCGAGCATATCGCATGCCTGGGTGACCTGTGGCTTGACCGGCACCGCGGCTTCCTCGATCATAACCCCCACACCGGACTTCAGGGCGATTTCGTTTAAGGACGTCGCCAGCCCGCCGCGCGTAGGGTCCCTCATCACATGGATGTCATGGGTGACATCAAGCATGGAAGCCACGAGGGCGTTGAGCGGCGCCGTGTCACTCACGATATCGGTATCGAATGCTATGCCTTCGCGCTTTGACACGACGGCAATCCCGTGGTCCCCGATGGAGCCGCTCAAGAGCACAGCGTCACCGGGTCTGGCATCGGCTGATGAAACCTTGAGCCCCTTCGGAATCAACCCAACACCTGCGGTGTTTATGAAGATCTTGTCGGCCGAGCCCCGTTCAACCACCTTGGTATCCCCTCCCGCAACGAGGACACCGGCCTCCGCTGCCGACCGCTTGACGGAACCGAGAATCCTGTGAAGGTCCTCCATCGGAAGGCCCTCTTCCAGGATCAGCCCGAGGGTCAAGGCCACCGGACGGGCACCCACCATCGAAAGATCGTTGACCGTGCCGTTCACGGACAGGGAACCTATGTCGCCGCCGGGGAAAAAGATGGGGTCTATCACATAGGAGTCGGTCGTAAAGGCAACGCGCACCCCATTGAGATCCAGGGTCGCCGAATCATCCAGAGCCTCGATCACGGGATTGGCAAGGTAGGTCCCAACCATTTCCTCGACAAGCTTCCTGGAGGCCTCTCCCCCACTCCCATGCACCAGACCTATTACTTCACTCACTTGCTTCACCCGCGTATTGATAGTAGGTCGCACACGAACCCTCACTCGACACCATACACGGCCCCACCGGCCTCTCAGGCGTGCAGGCCTTGCGGAAAAGCGGGCAATCAAGCGGTGAGATTCTGCCCCTGAGGACATCACCGCACCTGCAGCCCGGCGGGTCAGGCACGGGCTCAATCTCCTGTTCGATGAATGATGATGCGTCAAAGCCGGCAAACTCGCTTCGCAAGACAAGCCCGGTATGATCGACGTTGCCTAAGCCCCTCCACTCGCTTCCGGTAGTGTCGAAAACCCGTTCGATGGCGGCCAGGGCATTGGCATTGCCGTCATAACTCACCCCCCGGGCATACTCGATTTCCACCCGGCTCTCTCCGGCCTCGAGCTGCCGCACCAGCATGAGAATGGCTTGAAGCACATCCCCGGGTTCGAAACCGGCCACCACACACGGCTTCTTCCATTGGCGGGCCACCGGCTCCAGAGGCCGGGCCCCTATTATGGAGCAAACATGCCCCGGGCAGATGAACCCATCCACCTCGGTACCGTCCTCCAGGAGCGCTCCGATCACAGGAGGGGTGAGTTTGTGAAGACTCAAAACATGAAAGTTGTCCAAGCCTGTCTCGGCTGCCTTGATAACAGCCGCGGCCGTCGATGGGGCTGTGGTCTCGAAACCGATACCTATGAAGAAGACCTTGCGGTCCGGGTGTCTGCGGGCCAGCGCCAAAGCATCATAGCTGGAATACACCACTCTGACATCGGCCCCTCTCGCCCGTCGCTCGCTCAGGTTCATGCGTGAACCCGGCACCTTTATCATGTCTCCATAAGTGGCTATCACGGCCGAGGGGACATCACAGAGCGCAATAATGCGGTCGATATCCGCCCGGGACGTAACACAGACCGGGCAGCCGGGCCCCGAGACCAACTTGAGGTTGTCGGGGAGCAAGGTCTTGAGGCCATGTCTGAATATGGTCACCGTATGGGTCCCACAGAACTCCATCAGTGTCCACTTGCCGGTCGAGGCCCGGTGGATGTTGCGGGCTATGCCCGCCACCAGGTCTCGGCTGCGAAACTCGGCGGCGAATTTCACTTGAAGACCTCACGCATCAGTCTCAGCGTCTCTTCGGCGTCTTCCTTGTCCAGCTTTCTGATGGCGAAACCGGCGTGAACCAGAACATAGTCGCCGATCTCGGCCGGGCGGTCAACCAGATCCAGGTTTATGTCCCTCACCACGCCGCCTATATCCGCCTTGGCCCAGCCTCCGTCCTTCTCAATAATAAGCGCAGGTATAGCAAGACACACGATGCACTCACTCCGTTCCGGATTGGCTCTCGAGTATGGCAGCGGCAACGACGACCTGCCCGAAGCTGATACCCCCGTCATTCGTTGGAACCAACCTGTTTACGATGACCTCGAACCCCTCCTTAGTCAGGAGGTCCTTAAGTCTCCTCAGCAATATCTCGTTCTGGAAACACCCGCCGCTCAGGGCCACAGTATTGATGCCGCGGCCCGCCTTGAGCCGGCCGGCTATCTCAGCCAGGCTGGCCGCAAGCCAGTTGTGGAACCCGGCAGCTACCACTCCGACGTCCAAGCCCGAGAGCACATCGCGCACCACTTCCCTGATCAGGGCCTTGGGTGATATGATCAGCCGCCCATCTCGTTCGTCGATCTCGACCGGATAGGTCGCGACAACTTCCTCCCGGGCGGCCATCTCCAACTCGATCGCAGCCTGGCCCTCATACGAGACCCGGTTACGAATTCCGCACACGGCCGACACGGCATCGAAAAGCCTCCCACAACTTGACGTCGTGGGGCAGTTAAGCCCTCGCTCCAGCATGCTTCCGACAAGACCGATCTCCTTCTCACTCCTACCCAGCAGTCCGGCGAGGTCGATGCCGTCCGGATTGCCGCCGAAAGCATTGCGAATGTGCGCAAGCGCCATCCTCCATGGTTCGGCCACGGCCTTTTCGCCGCCCGGCATCCCCACGGTCTCTAGATATGCCGCCCTTTCGTATGAGAGCCGTGTGGATATCAAGGCCTCACAGCCCCAGATTGTGCCGTCAGGGCCGTACCCGGTCCCATCCAGGGCGAACCCGATCACAGGCCCATCAATGCCCGCCTCGCCGAGGCAGCTCGCGATGTGGGCATGATGGTGTTGAACTCCGATCCTGGTCTCGAAAGCAAGATCAAGCGCATACTTGGTGCTAAGATAGTCGGGGTGGAGATCGTAGGCCGCCACGGCTGGCTCGACATCGACGATCTTGGCAAGCCGCGCGATCGACGTCTTGAAGAAGTCATACGCCGCAAGGTTCTCGAGATCGCCTATGTGCTGGCTCACAAAGACCTTGTTCCGGCGGGTCACAGCCACGGTGTTCTTAAGGTGCCCGCCGCAAGCCAGAACTGAAGGCATGTCGGCGTCCAGATCCAGGGGAAGCGGCACGTAACCGCGTGAGCGGCGCACAAAGAAGGCCTCCCCGTCAATCACCCTTACCACCGAATCGTCGCAGCGGGAAAGAATATCGCGGTTATGATCGAGATAGTAGTCCGCTATGTCCCCCAGCCTGGACAACGCGTCCTCAATGTCGACCGCGATGGGCTCCTCACTTATGTTTCCGCTCGTCATGACAAGAGCCGCGAACCCACCATCGAGCAATAGATGGTGGACCGGCGTATAGGGCAACATCACGCCGATGCTCCGGTTTCCAGGCGCCACGGCTTCCGCGATGAGGCAGTCCGGACGCTTCTTCAGCAGCACTATGGGTCTCGCCGAGCTCGTTAGCGCCGCCTCCTCTTCCGGACCGACCAGCGCGAACTTGCGGACGGCATCGACGTTTCTCGCCATTACGGCAAGGGGCTTCTCCTCTCTCTGCTTCCGCTCTCTTAAGAGCCTGACGGCCCGGTCGTCGGTGGCATCCACAGCCAAATGGAATCCGCCCAGGCCCTTCACTGCGAGTATCTTGCCTTCCCTCAGTAGGCCTGCGGCGCTTTCGATCGGATCTTCACATTCCACCGGGCAGCCTGAGGCGTCTTTGAGTCCGACCCTCGGCCCGCAGGCCCAACACGCGTTAGGTTCGGCGTGGAACCTCCGGTCGGAGGGGTTCTCATACTCCGCCTGGCATTCCGGGCACATCTTGAACACTTCCATCGTGGTATATCGACGATCATAGGGTATGTCACCGATAATGGTATAGCGCGGCCCGCAGTTGGTGCAGTTGGTAAACGGATAGCGGTATCTTCTGTCGGACGGGTCCGTGAGCTCGCGCAGACAATCATCGCACGTCGCGATCTCCGGCGATATGAGCACCGTCCGCTCGCTGCCGGCCTCACTCTTTCTTATCAGAAAACCGGACTCATCTTCGGTGTCGACGAAGTGGGCCGACAGGGTATCAACTCTCGCCTGTGGGGGCTTCTCCTTGACTATGGACGTGAGGAAATCCGAGACCCGGTCCAGCCGGCCCTCGACTTCCATCTCCACGCCGCCCGTGTCATTGAGCACATAGCCGGCGAGCTCGCGCACCTCCGCCAGGCGGTATATGAAGGGGCGGAATCCCACTCCCTGCACTATGCCGCTCACCCGGATCTTTAGCCTTACGATCTCGGATGCGCCGCTCTCTTGGTTGTCAGTCGAGATGTCAGCCACTCTATCCATCGGTCCAATCCCTGCCCGGACTTGCAAGAGACGGAGAAGACCTCCATATCGGGGTTTATCTTGAGCGCGTTCTGCTCTATGGCCTCCGGCTTCGAGTCGGTGTAGGGCACAAGGTCTATCTTGTTGATGACCAACACAGCCGAAGCCCTTACCATAGGCGGATACTTGACCGGCTTGTCATCGCCCTCACCCACCGCCACCAGCAGCACCTTCAGGTCTTCACCGAGATCAAAGGAAGCCGGGCACACAAGGTTTCCCACATTCTCCACAATTATAAGATCATAGTCGGCCCCGATCTTCACAAGCTTGTCATCCACCATCTTGGCATCGAGATGACACGCCCCTCCGGTGGTTATCTGGACCGCCTCAACCCCATGCCTTGCAATCCGGCGCGCATCGTTTTCGGTCATGATGTCGCCGGTCACCACATATATGCGGTACCGGTCTCTGAGTATCTTTACAGTTTCCTCGATCAGGCTGGTCTTGCCGGAGCCCGGCGAGCTCACCAGGTTAAGCACCAATGTCCCCGTATCGGCGAACCTCTTCCTGTTGGCGATCGCTATCTTCTCGTTGATGCTCAGGACCTTCTCTCTAAGATCGACCTTTTTGTAAGTCATTCAACCTCCACCTCTTTGACCGAGATGTCGCTTCCAACCAGAACATCGAACTCGGAGGATCCACACGCCTTGCATCGGAAATCGTCCAGCCGCACCTCGTATTCCTGGCTGCAGGCCCGGCACCTGGCTCGAGGTTTTATCTCCACCATCTTGAGACGCGCATTTTCCAGGCGAGTTCCCTTGGTAATAGCCTCGAAGCAGAACGTCAGCGAGTCCGGGTCGATGCACGAGAGCGTGCCGATCTCGACGGTCACTTCACCTGCCTTCCGGGCGGAGTTGTCCTCCATCACCCGGGTCACCAGCTCCGCGATCTGTGTCGCCACACCGAGCTCATGCATGCGGCTCAGGGCTCCGAATCCGCGATGTCGCCGACAATGAAATCAACAATCTCATCAAGCCTATCCATGATGCCTTCGGATACGTTCTCACCTATCGTGAACGGGTCCTTGACCTCGATGCCGTAGACCAGGATCTCCTTGGGCAGAGGCGCATGACATGCCCTCGCGATCTCTATGGCCTCGAAGAAGCCGACACCGTGGCTATGCCCGGCCCGTCTGGTCTCCACTCCCGCACCCGGATCGATACGTACCACCGATCCTGCGGGGACGGTGCCTGTGACCATTGAGTCGATTATGACCGCTCTGCGGTAGCCCAGGATCGAGTCCATGACATGAAGCCCGGCGCCGCATCCGAGATCAAGATCGTAGCCCGCCAATCGCCGGTGAACCCGACGGCTCACCAGCAGGCCGATCCCGTCATCGGACATGATCGGGTTGCCAAGCCCTACGAGGATACCAGTTACGGCCATCGGAGATCGGAGAGTTTCGCGAGTACCGCCTGAGGACCGTTCCAAACTCAGCTCTGGGATGCCATGGCCTCTTCGAGCTGGTCTTTCAGATCCCCGGACTCGGCCTCCACGGTCTTGAGCATTTCCGGCCACTTAAGAGGTCCCAGCGAACGGACCTGCTCAGTCATCCTGGTAACCACATCTACAAACCGCTTGGCCTCCGCGGCGGAGATCCAAGCCAACTGAAAACGCTCTCTTTCTATTCCGAACTGCTCGAGCATCTTTGACAGAATGTGGTAACGACCGAGTGCTTTGTAGTTGCCTTCGAGATAATGGCAGTCGCCCGGATGACAACCACCGATCAACACACCATCGGCCCCTTTGGCAAAGGCGGTCAGCACAAATGTGGGATCAACCCTTCCCGAACACATGACCCGTATCGGTATGATGTTGGGAGGGTATTTCATCCGGCTGGTGCCCGCAAGATCGGCGCCGCTGGAAGTACACCATTTGCAGAAGAAACCCACTATCCTGGGTTCGAACCGACTGCTCTCTTTTTCCATTGCTGTACCCCTCTAATGGTCTGCCAAGGTCTTCTGTATCTTAAAGGGTATTGTCCGGGCGGTCAATACCTTATTCCGCAGCCTCCTCTTGTTTCTCCCCGCTGTCACGCTTGTCAATCAGTCCCTGGATCTCTTTCTTAAGCAGCACTTCATCCCCCGGGCGATACCCCCGGGTCCTGAAGGCGATCTCACCGGCCTGGTCGAGCACGATGGTGGTAGGTATGGCCGTTATTTCGAGCTTCTTGGCCAGGGTCCCCTCGGGGTCCCGATACACGGGGAGTGTAACCTTATTCTTCTCAACATACTCCTCAACCTTGCTCTTGTTGCGTCTCGTGTCCAGAGAGATGGCCGCAAAATGGACCGTCTGTCCCGAGAGATCCTCATGGACTTGCTGCAGTTTCGGCATCTCCGTCCTGCACGGCCTGCACCACGTGGCCCAGAAATTGAGAACCACCGGCCCCTCCACCAGCAGGCTGTCTACAGATACAGGTCTGCCGTCCATGTCCCGGAGGACAATCCCCTGCATACCCCGCACAACGGGTGCAATGAGGACCGCAAAGCCCAGCAAGGCCACTATTACAGCCTTTCGCGCCACAAAAGCCACCTCCCTTTCATGAGAGCTTAGCAAGTGCCCACGCCAAAGTCAAGATTCAATGACCCGTGGGCGTATCCGGTCCCCGGGCACATCCTGGGCCGGCTCCGCCCTTATGTCCTCCGTGCTTTCACCCCAGGCATTTGGCCTTGACACAGGGGATGCTTCTCCCCACAATAGGGCATCTGAATATGAAAACGCTCCAACTCGCTTTGTTGATCATATGCCTCGTGCATTCGGTCGCACTTGGGTCGGTGACTATCACCGATATCAGGGTGGAGAATCCCAAGTTCTCCCCCAACGGTGACGGGCGGCTGGATTCCACTGTTGTGAACTTCACCGTCGCCTCGGATCTGGACTGGGTGCTTATCTGGGTCCGGATCATCGATGACCAGGGGCTGACCGTCAGAACACTCGCCGAGGATGAAGCCGCCGAGCCGGGCACGTTGGCCGAGGTGTGGGACGGCCGGAATGCAGCCGGCGAACCGGCTTCGGAAGGCTACTACACCTTCAGGCTTCACGCACGGGCCGGCCAGGACACCACACCCACTTTCTCGGTAGGCACGGTGCTGGATGTGACGGCTCCGGTCTTCTCAGCCCTCATAAGCCCCAATCCCTATACGCCGGACCTCCCCATGGCGGATTCCCTTCTCTCCATAAAGGTGTTTGTCTCGGCCTCGGAGCCCGAAGATTGGCTCGCCGTATGCCTTACCGCCGACGCCCTCCCGGAGACCCTGTGTGCTGTCAATCTGGACCTCGGTGATACTACCTACGAATGCACCTGGGACGGCCGGGAAATGGGTGACGGAACTTATCCCCTCCGAGTGTCGGCCTATGACAATGCCGGCAATACGGGCGAGGCGTCCTATGCCGTCAATCTCGACACGCAGAGTCCCTCCATCGGCATCACCGAGCCCCAGCAGACATACCTCAATGAGTTTCCCGATCGGGCCGCCGGATTCGCGAGCGACCGGGGCGGCATAGATTCGCTCGGGTTTCGCTTTCTTGCGGATTCCGAATACGGGCCGGTCGTCGTGGAGACATCCGGAGATACGCTCTACTGGTACGTGCCTTGGCCAGAAGACCTCTACACGGACGGAACTTACAAACTGGAGGTACTTGCCAGCGACTTTCCGGGCCATACCGGCAAGGCCGCCAAGGAAATCTCGATCGACACCCACGCACCGGATGCGCCGGAGATAGCCCCGCCACCGGCTGAGATCTATCATCCCCGGCTCACGGTGACCGGCACCTGCTCGGGCCGGGACTCGCTCTTGCTCTACCTGAACGGTGAGATCATCAGGCGCTTGTCCTGTCCGGTGGCTGGGACCTTCAGCAGCGAAGTCACGCTGGTGGAGGGCGTCAATACGCTCCAGGCCGTGGCAAGGGACAAGGCGGGCAACATATCTCCGCCATCGCAAGTCGTGACGGTCATCTATGTCAAGACGGCGGGCATAGAGGTGCCGGAGAGATTTGATTCCGATTCCATAATACACGTGACGCTCTCCAAAGATGCCGATCTGATAAACCTGAGGATCTACGCCCTGGATGGCGCTCTTGTAGCAAGCATGACCAAGACTTCCCCTGACTTGGTCGATGAGATGTCATGGGATCTCAAGGATACCGGCGGGAAGGAAGTCAAGAACGGCGTGTATCTCATGGTCTTTGAGACAACCTATAGCGACGGCGACCGGAACATCGAAAAGATGGCAGTGGTGGTAGCGCGATGAAAGCACTCAAGGTCGGCATCATGGGCATGATGCTGCTGGCTTGTGCCGGTCCGGCTTGCGGGCATGAAGGTAGCGGCGGCATGAGTCTCCAACCGTGGCCTTCCGTAAGGGCCCTTGCCATGGGTGAGACCGGCTTGGCGGAAACCCGCGACGCCGCGGGATTCACGGCCAATCCGGCCATCCTGATCTGGATGCCTGCAACCGGGGTGACGCTGAGCCATGCGGGCCTGGTCGAGGGGATCTCGGCATCGGCAACATCCATTTGTGTGGCTGCGCCGCTCGGGGCCGCAGTCGCCATGCCCGACCTTGGGGAGGTGGGCCGCCGATTCGGGCTGGGTTTTTGCCTCGATCGCAGTGGAGTGGAACTCTCCCAGGGAACTGATTGGAGCTGGGATCTTGTGTCAATCGGCGCAGCCTGCAGGATTGCCCCATATGCCTCCGCCGGTCTCGCCGGCAAGTATCTGTTCAGCAACTCCGATGTGGAGGGCACGGCGGTCCACGCATGTGCCATGGATCTGGGGGCTTTTGTGGAGATGACCCCGGCTCTTGGGTTGGCCATGTCGCTTGAGAACGTAATCGGAGCCGTCCGCTGGGAGGACGGCGATGACGAATCACCCCCGTTCGCGGTCGGCTTGGGGACCGCTTTCCTGCTGCCCTATGACGCGTCGGGCCGCCTGGCCTTCACATTCTCAAGCAGCGCCCCGGGCAAGCTGGGCATGGGTCTCAATGTGCCGGTTGCCGCGACGGGTTTGAGCGTGCGGGCCGGATATCTTCACCATTCCGGAGATTACTCCCGCCATATCATCACCGCCGGGTTCGGATACTCCTACCGCACCTTCGAGATCGATTACGCTGTGAAACTCGATGACGACCTGGCCCTCGGGACGACCCATCATTTTTCTCTCGGATACATGTTCCCCTGAACTTCGTGGACAGCCGAACCGGCCGGGGAGTCGCGTGATGAGCATTCGTGAGCAATTGGACTACTTCAAGACCCAGCTGGAGCATTGTACGCTGTGCCCCCGGGAATGCGGAGTCAACAGGCTCAAGGGCGAGATCGGGTTTTGCGGCGCCGGCGGCCGGGCAAGGGTCGCCAGCCACTGCCTGCACAGGGGCGAGGAGCCTCCGGTTTCGGGAAGCCGGGGATCCGGGACCATCTTCTTTTCAAACTGCACCATGAGGTGTGTCTATTGCCAGAACTACCCGATAAGCCAGATGGGATACGGCAACGACATCGATGTATCGGACCTTACAGACATGATGTTGGGCCTTCAGAAAAGGGGAGCTCACAACATAAACCTGGTGACCGCTACACACTTCCTTCCCCACGCAGTCGAGGCAATCGTGAAAGCAAGATCATACGGACTGAAGATCCCCATCGTCTCCAACACAAGCGGCTATGAACGCTCCGAAACAGTGAGGATGCTCGAAGGCTTGATTCAGGTCTACCTGGTTGACATGCGATACTCACGGTGTGAATCCTCTACCCGTTATTCTCAGACCCCGGATTACCCGGAATACAACCGGGCTGCAATACGTCAGATGGTCGACCTGGTCGGCCCGCTTGAATGCCGGGACGGTCTGGCAGTCGGCGGTGTGATAATCCGGCACCTGCTCCTTCCCACCCTCCTGGCGGAGACTGGCGAGATTCTCCGCTTCGTCTCGACGGAGTTGCCCGCTTCGGTGCCGGTCAGCCTCATGGCACAGTACTTCCCCGCACACAGAGCAGCCGAGTATCCTGAGATCGACCGGAAGATCACTTCTGCGGAGTACAGGACCGCCCTCAACCTGCTTGATAGTCTGGAAATCGATGACGGGTGGGTTCAGGACCCTCAGGCCGGCACCGGTCCCGTCACCTAAAGGCAAGGCCGGATATCGCCGATAGATCAGGGGAAGAGGTCTATTGTATCAACAGGTAGAGGTAAGTTTGACCGACAAGGCCAAGAACCAGGTTCTCATTGGGCTATCACCGGCTCCTCAGGCGGCACCCACCGACAACGACCGTCTGGTGACGCCGAAGCTGCCCATCGAGGAGTACGCGATAACCATACCGACTGAAATCGCCAGATCGGCTGTCGTCATAAGCGGATCGCCCGGCCTCGCCTGTCGGAACAGGGTACCCATGCAGATCTTCCCGGCCGAAGGGGTATTGCCTGGGGAGCTGCCGGTGAGGTCGAGCAAGGACGAACTGCACAGGGCGGGCCTGGAAGATCTCTTTCGACCTGACCCCGAAAGCACAATCACCTGTCTGCCCCTGCCGTACGAGGGCCTGACTGATACGTTCTTACTATGCAAACTCAAACCCAACCACTCACTCGACCACGTCAAAACGATTTGTAATCGTCAAGCCGAAGACATACGCGCCCTGGTCCATCGAAGCCGTGTCCTGATCACGGCTTATGAGTGGCAGATACTCAAGGCCGTATTTGTCGCAACCGCTCCCTGCCTTGCCGTGGAACCCGGCCAGAGAGTGGTTTCCGCCAATCCCATGCTCTGCGAACTCACGGAGAGGACACACGACCAGATTGTCGGCACCCACATTGACGATGTGATCCACATAGAGAAGGAAGTAACCGGCGACATAGCCCGCTATCCCGATTACACTGAGTTTACCTCACCGCTGTTCATGCGGACCCTATCCGCGTTCTTCGTTTCCGATCTCCAGATGTCTGTGTTGGACACCGTATGCGGGCAGCGCCTGGTCGTGATATTCCGGGACCTTCTGACCGATCAGCGAACGGGCAACAGCAATATCCATCTTATCAGAAAGATCTCGGCCATGGTGATGTCCGAAGATCCGCCCCAGAAGGTGCTCCGTCAATTGTCGAACGTTCTCACGTCCGCCCTCGACTGTGACCTTGTATGTATCCTCAGAAGAAAGCAGAACGACGAGATGATAGTCACCCCCTATGTCAACAGGAGCCTCCACACACTCAGGGCGAATATCGTGGAACGCGTGAAGGAGCCTCAGTTGGAACCGTTCTTCAAGAAGGGGGCGGCAGTCTTCTGTGACCGGGTTGAGCAGGAGTGTCCCCCGGACAGCTTCTTCAGAAGGGTGTTCAGAATCTCTCGCTTCGCCTTTCTGCCTGCGGGCCCGGGGCCGCGTCCGGAGTACGCCCTGTTGATGGCGTGGACGCGCACAAACGCCGACTTCGGGCCGAGGGTGCTGCCCTTGCTCAGAATAATAGCGAACCTGATGGCATCGGTACTCGTCAGCGCGAAGCGCTTCTTCGAAATGGAACAGGAAAAGGAGGCCCTCAGACGGCATGTGAAGCTCACTGCCGGCAGAGAGGTGCGGATGGCCGAGATCAAGAAGGAAAATACTCACCTGAAGGACATCATTCACAAACTCAGTGAGAAGACGCAGGTACAACGGTAGATGACGAACGCGGATCCGAAGCAAACCGACGATCTCGATTTCATAATCCACATCCTGGGTTCTCTCCCGGATCTTGAGAATCTTTCGGAAGCCTCGCTCTCGCTCTGGCTCAACCGGTTCCTGAACCGCCTGGTAGAGAATTGCGAGATCGAGGGATGCCTCGTGATCATGTCGTCGGCAGAAACCACCCGTATCCTGGCCAAGACAGGCATGACGGGAGCCGACGTGGAGGAAGTAGCGAACCTCGTACTGGAGAAAGCTGTTGCGCATACGTCGGAAACCGGTCATCGCGGAAAGATCAACTCCTACGCAGCTCCCATCGAGTCCATCGAAAAGGACGGGAATCGGTATCACATCCTGCAGTATGAATTGCCGATCGACCTTACGGTATTCACGGTGTTTGCAGCCGGAGTCGGACTTTCTCCAAGTCTCACGCGTTCTCTCAAGGTTCTGGGCGGTCACATTGCGAGGGTAATAGCCAGCACCGAGCTGGCTGTCAGTGCGACGCTTGCCCACGAGGAGCTTGAGAAGGTCAGGCAGGATGTCAAAGAAATGCAGGTGTGCTCGCTCAACATCACGGAGGACCTGCAGAACAAGAACCGTGAACTCGGGATGCTGAATGAGATAGCCCGCAAGATGGCATCATGGCGGCATTTGCCTGAACTTGCACGCAAAGCCGCGGATGCCGCATCGGAGATACTCGACGGAGCAAAGGTGGTCGTATTCGCGTTCGACAGCGACGGAAGATCACTGAAGCCTTACCAGGCTTCCACAGGTGTGGAACTGGACAAAATAGCCGACTGTTCAATCCCGTCCGACCACCCCATTGTACATGCCATATCTCAGGGCAAGGAAGCGATGGTGGACCGTTCGGGAGATACCTTCGACTTGGCGGCAACCAGGGAAATGGGTCTGAAGACCGGTTTGATCCTGCCGCTGGTAAGCAAAGAGCAATTGCTCGGTTTTCTCCTGGTTTGTGAGAGCCGATGGCACAGAGTCTTCACTGACGGCGAGATGGAGAACCTCAGGGTTTTGACCAGCACGATGGCAGTGACCATGGAGAACGCCGGTCTGCTGTCGCAACTCACGGCCCGGGTCGAGGAAATGAGCATTCTGAAGGAGTATATCGAGACCGTCGTGGACAGCGTCGATCTCGGGGTCATGGCAATCGATAAGTCCCTCAAGATCAATATGTTCAATCTGGGCTTCGAGAAGCTCTTCGGATACAAGAAAGGGGACTTCATCGGCAAGCACGTGTTCCAGGCCTTTCCCCATCTTGTCGAGCAAGGCTTCAGCGAGATTGTCCAACAGGTATTCAGCGGCAAACCCTTCGTAAGATACGCATGGCGGAGAAGGATCCTGGACGGCTCAAACGCTATCCAGAACGTCAGCGTGTTCCCCCATCGTGATGCCTCGGGCAGCATCATAGGCGCCATAGCAATCATCGAGGACGTGACCGAGAAGGCCAACCTCGAGGACCAGTTGGCCAAGTCCGAAGCGAAGTTCAGCCGCTTGGTCGAGAATCTCGATGACGGTTACCTGGTCGTGAACGGCGGGACGATCGCATATGCCAACAGGGCCGCATCGGAGCTCACCGGCATACCCACACATGAGTTGATCGGCACAGGAGTCGACCGGATACTTGCGGACCCCCACATTGTGACTGAATGTGATAAGCCCACAGAACACAAACTGAGATGCGAGACCAAGATCAACCACAGCACCGGCACCTGGATCCCGATCGAAATAGCGCTTAGCTCATGCGAGTATGGGGGGATACCGGGCATGTCCGTGGTGATGCAGGACATCACCGAACGCAAGAAGATAGAGACACAGCTTGAGGCCAAGAATCGTGAAATGCGCCAGAGGAATGAACAGATCACACGGCTCAATCTGGAGCTTGAGGAGACGCTGAACAAGCTCAAGGCCTCCCAAGAGAACCTCATTCAGTCGGAAAGAGTTGCTGCAATCACAGAAACCTCCATCGCAGCCAACCATGAGATAAACAATCCGCTGTTCGCGATCCTCGGCCAAGCACAACTGCTTCTGCGGAAATGCAACGAGGACGACGGGGACACGATCCGGAGACTCAAGACCATTGAGGAATCCGCCCTCAGAATAGCCTGCGTCACCAAGAAACTGGCCAATCTGGCCGACCCCGTGGTCAAGGAGTACTCAGGGCTTGCGGCGAAGATGATCGATGTGGACAGATCGACCTCCCGCTAGCCGTCCTCTCCGCAGTGAAAGCGGACAGCCATAACACCGCAGATGCGTGTTCTGAACCGGCCAGGACCGGCCCGGGGCTAGCCGAAGAACTGCACATGCAGCTGCTTCAGCACCACCCCAAAGACCAGTGAGACCACCGACATCAGCTTGATCAATATGTTCATCGACGGTCCCGATGTGTCTTTGAAGGGATCGCCCACGGTATCACCGACAACAGCAGCCTTGTGGGCATCGGAACCCTTACCTCCGAGGTGACCTTCCTCAATGTACTTCTTGGCATTGTCCCATGCTCCGCCACCGTTCGCCATCATTATCGCGAGAAGAACGCCGGTCACCGTGGCTCCGGCGAGCAGGCCTCCAAGCGATTCCGGTCCCAACAGGATCCCGATCACTGCAGGCGAACAGACCGCGAGGACGCCGGGGACTATCATCTCACGCAGAGCACCTCTCGTGCTTATGTCGACACAGCGGGCCGAATCCGGCTTCGCTTTGCCTTCCATAAGCCCGGTTATCTCACGAAATTGGCGGCGCACCTCCTCGACCATCTTGAACGCCGCACGACCGACCGCCCGCATGGTAAGGGCGGCAAAAAGAAACGGCAAAGCTCCACCGAGAAAAAGCCCGATCACGGTACTCGGGTTCTTGATATCTATGACTTCCAGACCTACATTCCGAGAATAGGCCGTGAACAGGGCGAGTGCCGTAAGAGCCGCGGATCCAATAGCGAATCCTTTCCCGATGGCCGCGGTCGTATTGCCGAGGGCATCCAGCCTGTCGGTGATCTTGCGGACATTCGGTCCGAGACCACTCATCTCGGCTATACCTCCCGCATTATCCGCAATAGGTCCGTATGCATCCACCGACATTGTAATCCCGATCGTCCCGAGCATGCCGACGGCAGCCAGGCCTATGCCATAGACTCCCGCGAAGTGATGGGCCGCATAGATGGCTGCGACTATCGCAAATATGGGCAGCGTCGTACTCATCATGCCGACGGACAGGCCTTCTATTATGTTGGTGGCGACACCGGTCTTACTGCTCTCGGCTATGGCCCTGATCGGCGGACCCGAAGTGTAGTACTCCGATAAGAGCCCGATGGCGACGCCGGCGACCATGCCGGATATGACGGCCGAGGCGAAGCTATGTGCAAGACCCATCCTTCCAACGATCACATAGGAGGCAGCCCCCAGGAGGCCCACGCTGACGAACGTGGAATAGCGAAGCGCGATCTGCGGGTTGCGCGATTGAAACAATCTCACCGCAAACGACCCGACAAAGGAGGCCAATGTCCCGGCGACCACTATCGCGATCGGCAGCACCATAAGGCGCTCGGCGACCCTTGTGGCCTCGGCGGCGGTCCCGATGCTGAAGAGACGCATGAGTTCCTGCAGCCCCCCCGGCGCCAGGAATGTAGCAGCGATCGCTATCGTGGCAACTACCGACCCGACGTAGGATTCGAAAAGATCGGCACCCATGCCCGCGGTGTCTCCCACGTTGTCGCCCACGTTGTCCGCGATTACCGCGGGGTTCCTGGGATCATCCTCGGGTATCCCGGCCTCCACCTTTCCGACAAGGTCGGCTCCCACGTCGGCAGACTTCGTATAGATGCCGCCGCCAACACGGGCGAACAGGGCTATCGAGCTTGCGCCCATGGCAAAGCCGCTGATTATGCCGGCGACACCGGGATCGTTCTTGAAACCCAGATAGAACACGGAAATCCCCAGCACTCCCAGGCTTGCCACCGACATCCCCATTACGGCTCCACCGGAGAAGGCTATGCTGAGGGCCTTGCTCTGGCTCTGAGTCGCCGCCTGAGTGGCTCTCACGTTTGCACGTGTGGCCGCCTTCAGACCGAAAAACCCGGCCAGCATCGAGGAGAGCGCACCCGTAAGAAAAGCAATCGCCGTATTGAAGCCGATGGCCACCATCAGAACGGTGAAGAGGACCGCCACGAACACCATCAGCGTCAGGTACTCCCGCCTCAGAAAGGCCATCGCACCTGTGTGGATGAGCTCCGATATCTCTTTCATCTTGTCGGTGCCTGCCGGTTGACGCTTCACGTATAGAAACAGTATCGCCGCATAAGCAAGCCCAATCAAACCCACAATGATACCGGCTAAAGCTATGGACATGAGTTACCTCCGCGAATAGCCGACAGATCTATACGATCAACAGGGTAGAATCCTAAGGGAATACGCAGGCGTGGTCAAGCGGATTCCTGGGGTCTCGATGGTTCTGAGGCCCCTATCAGAAGATCGCGGTCGATAGGCAACGCCGTCACTCTTCGTCCAAGGGCATTGGAAACGGCATTGGCCACCGCCGCGGGTACCGGGATTATGGCAGGCTCTCCCAGGCCCTTGGCCCCAAAGGGCCCGTCGGGACACAGTGCCTCGATGAATTCCACTCGGATGTCGTCACACACGTCAAGCGATGTCGGGAGAAGATACGTGGAAAGATCGGTCGAGCACACGTGTCCCCCGGTCTGTTTGTACCTCTCATACAATGCAAGCCCTAAACCCTGGGCGATACCGCCTTCAACTTGGCCCGCGGCCGTGAGGCGATTGACGATCCGACCGCTGTCATGCACAGCCACGAGGGAAGTGACCTCGATCCGACCGGTGGCCGTGTCGATGAGGACATCCGCAACATCCGTGGCGAAGCAGTATACGTAGTAGGCCTTACCCTGCCCTGTCTCCTCATCAAGGCGGCACTCTGGTACCGCATACCAGCCTGTAGCCGCAAGACCGACCCTCATGTCAAAACACGCGGCAACAAGTTCGCGGAACCCGGCCCTCCGTCCCGATCTCGGGCCGGTCGCAGCCCCCTCTGCGGGGTCGTATGCAGCATCCTCTCCCAGCAATGCGCGTGCAACCTCCGATAGCCGCTCAATGATCTTGTGGCACGCATCGATGATCGCGTTTCCACTGATCACCGTGGTCCTCGATGCGACCGTCGGCCCGGAATCCGGTACGACATCCGTATCCACCCGATTGACAAGCACGGCGTCAAGCGGTATGCCAAGTGTGTCGGCAGCTATCTGAGAAAGAACGGTGAGCGCCCCCTGCCCCATGTCCGTGCAGCCGACAAAGACACTTACCGAGCAGTCTTTGAGAATCTCTACCTTGGCCGCGCCTCTATCCAGGGCCCTGCCTGCGGCCCCGAGGCTTACCCCGTAGATCATGGACGCCACACCCCGGGCAGCAATCAGTCCCCTCCCCACCGGCCGAGGTTTGAATCTGTCTTCATCGCTCCCCAACACCTCATCGGCCTTCTCAAGCGTGGCGGCAAAACCAACGCTTTCCCCGAGCATCTGGCCCGTCGCAGTCGGGGTTCCCGACCTAAGAGCATTCTTCAGCCTGAAGGCGACAGGGTCCGTCCCGGCCCTCGCGGCGAGCTCGTCGACCACGGCCTCACAGGCGAAAGCCACCTGGGGAGTGCCGAACCCCCTGAAAGCGCCTTTGGGCGCAGTATTGGTATAGTAACCCCTTGTCATGACTCTGACATTCGGTATCCGGTAAGGTCCGGACGCGTGGATAGTCGATCTGAAGAGCACAATCGGTGACAACGTCCCATACGCGCCGACGTCGGCGTCAATCGCGATATCGGCAAATGTGAGATGCCCGTCGGCATCACAGCCCATCCGGTAACGGAGTATCAGTGGGTGGCGTTTGGATGTATAGAGCATATCCTCTTCGCGGCTGAGTATCATTCGCACCGGTCGTCGCGCCTTCCGGGCAAGAACCGCCAGCCGGCCGCAGATTTCAGAGGGCACATCCTCCTTGCCCCCAAACGCCCCCCCCATCGGCAGCTGGATCACCCGGACCCTGGACAGCGGCAGTCCCAGGCATCTGGCAACCGCATCACGGATGTAGAACGGGCACTGGGCCGGGGCCAGGATCTCGATCGAACCGTCGCCATGGGGTATAGCCATCGCGCCCAGCGGCTCCAGATAGGCATGTTCCTGAACCGGACTCCTGAAGGTCTGTTCGACAATGAACTCGCTCCCGGCTTCACCCTTTTCTATGTCGCCGCTGAGCAGGCATCTCTTCACGGCGAGATTCCCGCCCTCATGGATGAGAGGCGCCCCGGGCGCCTGCGCCTCTTCGATAGTCACGGCAGCAGCCAGGTCTTCGAACCGGGCATTTACAAGCGATACCGCCTCGGCCGCCGAGCGCGGATCGACGGCACCGATAACCGCAATACAGTCACCCTCGTACCGCACCTTTTCGTTCGCGAAGAGGGGCTGATCGTCTATGACAACGCCGACCCTGTTTTCGCCGGGAACATCATCAGCCGTGGCCACGCACTTCACCTTATCAAAAGCCAGAACCGGTTCGAGCGACAGATCGGTTATTCTCGCATGCGGCCGACCCGCGGTCACCATCCGCGCATGGAGCATGCCGGAAATGGAGATGTCCTGGAGGAACGCAAGCGAACCGGCGGCTTTCGCCCGGCTGTCGACCGCCGGAACGGCTCTGCCTACCGTCCCTGCGGGGTCATCATCACTCATCATGCTCGCTCCCGAATGCCTTTCGCGCCCGCTCCATTCTTTCAAGCCGCTCACGCTCAACCGGCAATTGCCTATCACCCTCCGCGTACTTGCGGAATTCTCCGTAGAAACTGCCGCTTTCGATCTCGTCCAGTATGCCTTCCAGCCGCTTCCGGATGTCCGCGCCGACCACCCTGGCACCTCGAGTGGATCCGCCAAAAAACGCGGTCGATGAGATATGGCTGCCCAGATCAGCCAGTCCGACCCGTGATATCAACGACGCTATGTACTCGACTTCCGATATGCACTCTATGTAAGCCACCTCAGGTGTATAACCTCTGTCCACCAGGATGTCAAACGCCGTTTTCATCAGCTCGGCCAGACCACCACAAAGAACACTCTGCTCGCCGAAGAGATCCGCAACGGCCTCCTCACGAAAAGACGTCTCGACGACCCCTGCACGTGCACAGCCCAGTGCCTTCGCATACGCCTTCGCGATTTCCAGGCCGTCCGGGTCGTCGTCGTTTGCTGCCACCAGCGCCGGTATGCCGCCCCCGATCTTGAATCTCTGGCGGAGCACGCGACCGGGGCCCTTGGGAGCCACCATTATGGGATGGAGTCCTTGACGCATACGGACAACCCCAAAATGCACGGTGAAACCTGCCGCGAAGCCTATATGAGTCCCGTCGGCCGCAACGGGGAAGACATGACGTTCGCACACGTCGGCGTGCGTTTCATCAGGGGTGAGCACCATAACCACATCCGCGTCGGATGCGACTTCCGCCGGTGATGCGGGGTTGAAACCATCCCGCGACGCAGCCTCGAAGGACGGTCCGGGGCGAATGCCAATGATGGGAACAATACCGGAATCTCTGAGATTCAACGCCTGGGCGCGGCCCTGCGACCCATAACCGATAATTCCTATCTGCCTGGTTCTCAGGGTGCAACTGCTAAGATCGGGCTCGAAGAGGATTCTTCCTGTCACTTGATCGCGGCTTCGATCTCTCTTTCAATCTCTGCCTGTGGACGTACACCGACCATCCGGCAGGCTACCTGCCCTTGCTTGAAAAGCATCAGGGTCGGAATCGACCTTATACCGTATGTCTGCGCAACACCGGGGCTCTCATCCACATTCACCTTGCAGACTCTGATAGTGTCTTTCATCCGGTCCGCGATAGCTTCAAGTGCAGGCGCAACCATCCTGCAGGGGGCACACCATGGCGCCCAGAAATCCACAAGAACGGGCAAATTCGACTTGACGACCTGCTCATCAAAATCCACGTCGGTAACTTCCGTGGGTTTGTCGCTCATGTTTCGCCCCCTGGGTTTGCCGCGACGTCGGCCTCAGAAAGTGCTTGGACCCGCCGTTTCACTGCTGCGGGATATACTCACAGACATAGACCTGCTCGGGCGATACGTTGCCCGCCATGTCTCTCACCTTACACCTGAACCGGTACTGGCCGGGGTAGGACTGCCCGTCTATGTTGAGCGTGATTTGGTTGTTGAAGCTCGACCACTCGACCGGCGGTTCGATCGCCGGCAGCGAGGAAGGCCGAACGAATCTCCAGTTGTATTGGAGAGACTCGGGCGGCGTGGCCCCCCGTGGGGCGCGTGCTATGTCATGGGCGAAGATCTTGTACGTGTGAGAGACGACGGGGTTATCAAGTCGTCCGGTGAGCGCATCCACGGAGTCTATGATGGGGGCTGCTGGATCGTACCTGACGAAAAAGAGCCTGGATATAGTGCTGTCCGCGCCCCTGTCGTCCTTGACCTTGACGCTGAACGTGAAGGTGCTATCCGGGAGATCCAAGATTTCATATATCTCTTCATAAACCCTGACCCAACCCGCGGGATGCAAGAAGGTAACGGTACTGCCGGCGGCAGCGTCGAACCAGTCGACCGTGGGCGGATCGAGCCTCACATAGGTAGCTCCCATACCCAAATCGTCATCCCAGTCCGTTGCATTCCATTCGAATACCACCGAGTTATCGAAAACCACCGATCGGTCTTGGGGACCTCTCTCGAACCACACCATCGGCTTGCGGTTGGACGATGGCTCCAAGTCTTCTATACAACCCCATACCAGAAACGCCACCAAGACTACAAAAGCCAGTACCTTGATATGTCGCACCTAATACACCTCCATCCTGATAACCATATAGACTATAACCAGCACTATCTCAGCTTGTCAACAGCAATAAGTCACCGCAGTTCTTGGCTCTTAGCCCACTTCTTCAGCACTTCTACTGCTTCTTCGCGGCTCATAGGCCTGTCCCTGAGGGAGACCTCCTCCGCCAGCTTGTTCTTGGCCATGCCCACGAGCGGGCCCTGATCGATCCCCAAGATCGACATTATCTCATGCCCATCCATGGGCAGTCCCAGGTGAAAACCGCCCGATTCTCTCAAGCCACGGATGCGCCCTCTCAGATCTTCTGCCGGTATTTCCGGATGAGCTCCGGGTACCTGGGCTTTCTGGTCGGCCTCGGCCAAGAGCAGTATCTTGTCAAGATCCGGCCCCATCCTGCGAACAAACCTTCGCACCGCCTTATCACTCCACGTCGGGGAGTAGTGAATCATGTGGTTCCTCACCAGGAAGACCACGCTGTCGCGGATTCGCCTGGGGAACTTCAGCCTTCGCAACAGGCCTTCGGCCAGCTCGGCGGAAAGATCCTGGTGGCCGTAGTAGACGGCGCGACCGCGCTTCATGCTGCGGGCACCCGGCTTGCCCAGATCGTGCAGCAAGGCAGCCAACCTCAGCGCAATATCAGCGGGCACATTGGCCGTGGCCTTGAGGGTATGCGTAAAGAGATCATAAGCATGATAGGGCGTCGCCTGATCGAAACCGTGAGTGCGGCTCAGCTCGGGAAGTACGGCTTCGCAAACACCCAGGGCTTGCATCGCTCGGAAGCAAGATATCACGCGGTTGGAGATCAGCATTGTCTCCAGCTCCGCCCTGACCCTTTCCTGAGCAACCTTGCTTACCAGATATACCAACCTGGGAATGCACCCTCGGAGGTCGCTGTCCAGCTTGAAACCGTGGACGGCGCTCAGGCGCAGCGCCCGTAGTATTCTGAGAGGATCAAGCCACAGTGTCGAGCATGGATCGATCGGGGTCCGCAGTATGCCCCGGTCCAGGTCCGTGAGGCCCAGCCCTGTGGGGTCCAGTACCGCCCCGGCTCCACCCGCTACGACCAATGCGCCGAGGTCGGCATACAGACAATTCAAGGTGAAATCCCGCCCCGCGGCATCCTCCTCCAGGCTTCCCTGAAAACGGCAGACCTCGATTTTAACTCCCTTCCCGACCGTCAGAGCGGTCTTGAATCTCGGAAACACCACAGGCCGCGAGAGGCCCATGTGCCTGTGGAGTTGGAGTGCAAAATCCGCCGGTTCCACGTTGCTCACTACCAAATCGAGGTCATTCGATGGCTTCCCAAGTAGCAGGTCGCGGAGGAACCCCCCCACTACATAACCACGGGCCCGGTCGTGTTTCAGAAGACGGTGGACTTGAGACAGAATCCCGATCCTGCCCGGATCAAGCGACAGTCTTGTTTTTCGAGGTTGCCGGCGGCCGGGTCGCTTCATGGTCATATCATCAATTCACCCACCTCGTCGCGACCCAGCGGATCGACTTCCAAAGAGGCTTCCCTTCGGGGGCCCACGATGCGGATCCTGACCTTGTCCGCCGAGCCGGCATCGCTGTATCTGGCCACGATCCTTCCCGCCAGTTTCTCGTCTTCGGACATTTCGCGACCCCTGAGAACGGCAGTCGGTCCCGGAACCTCCGGCGTTGTAAGTACAGCATCGCTTGCATCCGCAAGGCGGGAAAGCGATTCGTTGTCTCGCTCGTGCCGGCCCACCACCAGCTTGGACCCGTGAGGAAGCCGGAAATGCCGTCCCACACCCAGAAGGTCAATATCATGGAGCGTGAGCATATCGTGCCGGAGAAGGTCGCTGACACGCTGGGCATATCTGGGGTCGGTGAGAAGACATCCCCCGGCAGGAGAAGAGTACCCGCTGATCCCTTTCTCTTCGGCAAGGCTCATCAGCTCCTTACGGGATCGCCCCCGAATACTCAGGAGGTCCGCTCGCCTCACGAGGCCTTCGATCTCCGGTATGGTCGGGTGCAGCAGGTGCGCCGAGAGCGGACGGACAAGGTAGCCCTCGAGTCCGCTCTCCTTCTCGATTCTTCTCATGCTGTCCATCCGTTGGGACATCGGCCTCTGGCCGACGACTTCACCGGTCACAACAAAATCCGCACCGCACAGCCTCATCGCCTTCATGGCGGTTCTCAACATGAGTATCTTGCAATCTATACAAGGGTTCACATTGCTGCCATATCCGTGCCTGGGGTTCCGGACAATCTCCAGATAATCCGCTCCCAGGTTGATGATCACGAATTCAATCCCCAGGGACTCCGCCACCTTGTGGACAGGGAGATCGGGCCCCTGCTTGTCCAGACGCCCGAAGGGGATTATGAAGTGCAGGCCCTCAACCTGGATCCCTTGATCGAGCATGAGCTTGGCCGCAAGGGCGCTATCCAGGCCGCCGGAGAGCAGACATATCGCCCTGGTCTGCCGTGCCGGCCGCCCGCCGGTAGTCGGTCGTGTCATCGGTCACTCCAGAACCTCGGCAAGCATCGCCATGGATTCCTTGATTAGATCCCTTACGGGCAGGCCGAAAGGGCACCGCTCTTCACAGGTGCCGCATCCGTCACAGGTCTTCAACTTGTCGTAGAGGGCCCCGTAGGCACCGGTCCTCATCATTCCGTCCCCCATCCTCTTGCGAATGCTGGGGATATGAAGTGCGAACGCAATCGGTATTTCATTCGGGCAAGGTTGGCAATAATCACATCGCCTGCAGTACCGGGCGCCTAGGTCCCCCTTGACTTCGGAAGCACGCTTGATCTCAGCCTCGGTCAATGGTCCGGGCCTCTGCGCAACGGTGATATTCTTGCGGACTTCATCGACGCCGGCCATGCCGGCCAACGCAACAATGTGGGGATTGGAAAGCACGAATCTCAATGCGATGTCATAAGCCTCGATACAACCCCCGCCAAACGGCTTCATCCCAAGAACACCGAGATCGGCTTCACAGGCCATGGGGACCACCTCTTCTGCGGCATCGTCCTCAAGAAAGCTGTACAGCACCTGGATAGTCTCGAATTTGCCGGTCCCAATGGCGGCCTTCAGCATTTCGCGACTATGACTGGTTATGCCGATATGCCTGATACGCCCTTCGGATCTCAGGCCCTCAAGCGCTTCATAACCTCCGCCCGGACCCATCAGTCTCTCGAAGTCCTTCCTGGTATTGACGCAGTGGGCCTGATACAGGTCTATTGTCTCCACACCAAGGTCGGATGCGCTCTGCTCGAAGTCTCCGAGCAGGCCTTCCCGATCCCGCTTAGGCGACTTTGAGGCAAGAAAAACGTGTGCATCATGCGCCTTCAGGGCCGCCCCGATCTTGCTCTCGCTATCGCCGTAGCCTCGCGCCGTGTCGATAAGGTTTATTCCCGACTTCAGAGCCGCCCCGATCACTTCGACGGCCTCAGCCCTGCCGATCCTCATTATGGGTATCCCCCCAAAACCTATCAGCGAGACCCAGACTCCGGTTTTGCCCAGCCGTCTTTGCTCGAGCATCACTCCTCCTTCACCTTCCAAAGTCAATATATGACACCCCGCGCCCGGTTCAAAACAAAAACCTCAGGGTAGTGCCGTTGATCCCCGGGCCGCGGATTCCGTTCAAGCCTCACCCCCCGCCCGCCGATCCATAGGTGAGTAGGTCAGGAAGAGGTGTATCTCTTCCATCTGCCTGGGCGAAAAGATTTCGGCTTCTTGCGCAGAATGACGGCCGCGCAGGAAGGACTTCTCATAGTCATGGTGAGTGTTACCGGAGGAACGTAATGCGCGAAGAGTCGAGTCAGAGCCCAGTTACCGCATCGGAGGCCGACGGACAATCACGGGTTTTGAGGAACAAGGACCTATCCCCCGAACCTACCAACGGCGCAGAAGCCCAACAGAGGCATCCCCGGGGCGAAGGCCGGGACAGAACATGGCAAGACGGGCCCACAAAACCAAATGCGCTAGGCCCCACGCTGAAGAAGAGCGTCTCCCGTGTGAACAAAGAACTGTGGCTCATTCTGTCGATGCTCAGCTTGGCGGCCGCCTTGAACTTCCTTTTCACCGGCCACCATATGATTCTCGGCTTCTATACCTTCCCCACGCTTTTCGCAGCATACTTCTATGGTCGAAGGCAGGCCACTCTGACTGCAATCGCCAGCGCCTTCCTTGTCGCCTTTCTCGCCGGGATAAACCCCAACGTCCTCGGAGGCCCGGGGAGGCTGGGCTATCTTCAGGGTAGATGGTACGACATAACGGCATGGGGCGCCATTCTGGTCGTCACGGCATATGCGATGGGGACGTTACACGAGCGCCACAGCTCACGGCTTCGCGAACTCAGAAAGACCTATCACGGGCTTCTGATAATACTCCATCACTTCATATCCAAAGACAAGTATACCGAGAACCATTCTTATCGAGTCTCCATCTATGCCTCCAAGATAGCGGCTTACCTGGGGATGAAACCCGACCAGATCGAAGACGTGAGAGCGGCGTCTCTGCTCCATGACATCGGCAAGATCAAGACGAGCAGGGACTTGTTGAGCAAGGCCTCCGCGCTCACGCAAAAGGAATACGACACATTCAAACGACGCGCCGACAGGGGCACGTCGATGCTGGAACCGGTCGGCGGCCGGATTCACCGGATCATACCCATAGTCCTGGCGCATCAAGACCGGTCTGAGGGCTCCGGGGTCACCGAGAAGGCGCAGCAGAACCTGCCGCTCGAGGCCAGGGTACTTGCCGTGGCCGACACATACGATGCCCTCACAAGCGACAGGCCTTACCGGAGAGGCATATCGCCATTTGACGCAAAGGAGAGCATCCTTAAGGCCGCCGGAGACGAGTTCGATCCTGAGGTCGTCAGAGCCTTCATGGAGGCTTTCAGAAAAAACGAGATGGAGTCACCCGAGCCGGTCGTACCGATCATGGTTTGACCGAACCGGATCTTCACGTATGAATCATATGTTCTGTGAGGACATGCCGTGCTAGTTGACTCGATACTGGACTGCATCAGAGAAACCCCGCTGGTCAGACTCCGGAACATGTCATCGGGGAATGTCTTCGCCAAGGCGGAGTTCCTGCACCCCGGCGGAAGCGTAAAAGACCGCGTCGCCAAACATCTGATCGACTGCGCGGAGCGGGAAGGCAAACTGAAGCCCGGCATGACCATCATAGAGGCGACATCCGGCAATACCGGCATCGGCCTGAGCCTGGTCGGCGCTCAGAAAGGATACCATGTGGTCTGCGTAATGCCGGAGAACATGAGTGAGGAGCGGCGTCGGATCATCCGGGCCTTCGGGGGCGACATTGTCAACACGCCCTCCGAGCAGAGCCTCAAAGGCAGCCTGGAAAAGATCAAAAGGATAATCGAAGCCGATCCGGACAAGTATTTCGTCGCAAACCAGTTCACCAACCCACACAATCCCGAGACGCATTATCTGCAGACGGGCGCCGAAGTGTGGCGAGACATGGACGGGGATATCGATATCTTCGTTGCCGGCGTGGGAAGCGGCGGAACGCTTCAGGGGATCGGCAAGTTTCTCAAGGAGAAGCGACCCGATGTCAAGATGGTGGCCGTCGAGCCCAAGACCAGTGCCGCACTTCTTGGGCGTGAGCCCGGGCTCCATCAGATCCATGGCATAGGCGACGGCTTCATACCGGATGTACTTGATGTCAATCTAGTCGACATGGTGTTTACGGTCTCCGATGAGGAGGCCATCGAGACCACAAGGCGGCTTTCTCAGAAGGAAGGGCTCCTGGTGGGGACTTCATCCGGAGCCAACGTGTTCGCCGCCCTCCACATGGACAACGGGCACAACCGCGTGGTCACGGTGCTGCCCGACCGCGCCGAGAGGTATTTCAGCACCGCCCTGATCTGATCCGCACAAGCATCACGGTCTCGCCGCTGGACCATAGCCCTATACTGCCTATTGACGGGATACGTCTTTCATCGGATACTGTCCTCTGGGTTCCGATGCTGAGACAGCCGGCTTGTCGGCCAACTGTGTCGAACGTTCGACGACCTGGGGGAGTCATCATGTCAAGACCTGCAACAGTGATAGCGATCTTGCTTGTGATCATAGGCATAGCGGTTGCTGCTTTCTACTTCTACCATTCAGAGCCGGAGCCGGGCACCGCCAGGATTGCCGGCCTGCGCGAGCAAGACCGACTAGCGAGATTCGTAGCGACATTCGATTCGCTTACCGATGCACGGCTCTATCCAACGGTCTGGCGTTCAGGCACGTTCCTAAGGACCAGTTTCAACAACGATCGCAGCGAATGGACGCTGACCGTAAGCTCGGGGGACTGGGGGCGACGAGATGACGGCTCCAAGAGAGACTTGGCCACAGTCCTTTTCTCCGCTTTCGAGGGGGTCAGAGCCCAGGCCGGCGGAGGCCCGGGCAAGGCCGTTCTTCTCATTCTAGACGAAGATGGTGAGAGCCTCGCAAAGGTCTCGGAGGAATCCGGCACAGTCATACATAGGTGATATCACCCCAGCCCAGGCTTGATACGACAGACGGCAGCCCTGGAAATGAAGCCACGATAGCACTCTGCGAGGAGGCCATGAACATGGACAAGCACAGACCCTGGGCCAGGATCCTGCTTATGATCATGGTGGTCCTCGAGCTCATACGCAAACCGCTCGGTACGGCACTTGGAGTATATACCGTGTGGGTACTCGTCCATGACGAGACGAAGCAGATGCTTCAAACCCGGGAAGGCCCTATTCAAACAACATCTTGATCCTGCCCCAGAGGGTCGGCTCGGTAGCATCGGGAGTATTGTCGAAGGTCCAGACCGGCCCTGCAGTCGACATCCCGTGGCCGTCCTCCGCAACGATCTTCCAATGATAGACGCCGTAAACCACCAGCGGGGGTGTGATCTCATAATCGATTCCCGTCAGCGAGCCGTCGTAGACCTCTGTGGTATCGTAGATCGGCGGATCGGTGTTCATCCCCAGATACACGTAGTAAACCACCGAGTCTCCCGCATCCGCATCACCGCTCTCCCAGGAGAGCATATCGACAGGATAACTCACGGCGTCGTCACTGGGAACCGGGTTCGATGGCGTAAAAGGCCAGCAGGCGCCCACATGCATCTGCATGGGGGCCATGACACCACCGACAATCATGTCCGCAACAAACTCCACCTGCTCATCGATGCTGCAGACAGCGTCCATACCGGAGTCATAGTACCTGAAGCTCAGGAATTCTCCGCTCGCCTGGTCGCTATATACGGTTATGAGAAAGAGGTAGTTGGACCCAGGCGTCCGCCAGGCGGCAACGGCACCACGGCACTCCTCTCCCACGAATGCCCCCAGCATGTCTCCATCGGAACCGATGTCCGACAGGTCCCTGTAGACAGCCGACGTCACCGAACCCGTGTACTGGTATGCAGCCGGATTGACGGACCAGTCCGGCGGCCCGGCCGGAGCATTCGCCGCCGCGAAAAGGACCAGGAGCACCGGCAATAACCCGCAGATCTTAGTGAGTCTTGTCATGTCGACACCTTGCATGTCCTTCCCGTGCCGGCCTTCCGCCCTGGCCTTCGGGCAACCAGCCGCAATCCTGTGAATCCAGATCATTCCATGAGTACCATCTTCTCTACGAGAAGCGCATCCGCTGCGGCCAGGCGGCAGAAATAGACTCCCCCGGAAGCCCGCTGTCCCGAATCGGTTCTGCCATCCCAGGCCAGCGTGTAGGTATCAGAGGCGAGATAACCGTCGCAGAGCGTTGCCACCTTCTCGCCGCGGACATTGTAGATCCCAACCGTTACGGCCCCGGGGTGTCCCAGTCTGAATCTGACATCAGTGCTCCGGGTGAATGGATCGGGGTGATTCTCCAGTGAAAACAGTCCGGTACGCTTGCCGTAATCCCAGCCGGACTCCAGTGAAACATGCAGAGCAAGCGGGCGCATCGAGGTTCCCGCGATGATATCCGGCCTGAACTCGACCGCCTCATGCATATCGTACGTCAAACCGCTAGTTGCCTCAAAATACCTGAACGTCAGCATCTCTGCGGTCCCCTCCCGTCCGTAGACCGTAAGATAGAAGATGCGGTCTCCGTCCGGACTGACCAGCGCATGTGCCGTCCCCCTGCACTCATCCCGGCAAAATGCTGCAAGCCGGTCACCCGGTCCCGCACAAGGCTTGCCGCCCATGCGGACTTCAGCGGTCAGGCACCCGTTGGTCTCGAAAGCATGGGGGTCGACCATACACCTGCCTGAACTCAGCCCCACAAAGTCCGCCACATGCCCACCTGCCGACTGGCTGTCGGTCACCTCGACCGAATCCGGGTACACCAGCGTATCGGCAACGGCCATCCTGATCTTGTAACCATCACACGGACACATCGCAACGAGGGTCCCGAACCAGCCGTTCCAGGCGGGAACGTACTCTGCAAAAACGGTCTGGTTCTTGATGTACTCACCGCCGGCGCCGAGCGAAGCCAGTGCATCATCCACACTCATAGTGCCCCGGGGGAGATAGGAAATCCAACTCCAGCCTGGCGGCAACTGCAACGGTGTCGATACATCGTACGGAAAACCGCAGAAATCCAGCGTGTCCGGGCTTCCCATGTTTATCATGTAGGTTTCATGGCAAGTGAGCGAAGTCAGGGTGCCGAACCAGCCATTCCAGGCGGGAACGTACTCTGCAAATGCCGTCTGGCTCTTGATATAGACGCCATTGGCGTCAAGCGAAGCCAGCACATGGTCCAATGACATGTCCGGATCATCCACGTTGAGCGAGAACCAGTTCCATCCTGTTTCGAAAGGCAAGGTGACAAAAGTGCAGGTCGTACACAAATCCGCCGCGAAGTAATGGAGATGTATGTTGTTCACCTCGAGTTCCTCATCGATCTCGTGGTCGGTGTCCGCCATTGCTGTGATTGCATGTGAGAGGGTATCGCCCGGCCAGGCGAAATGCTCGAGTATGAGTTCCATGGACTGGCCCGGCCCGAGGCCGTCGATCCGGGCAAACCCTATGTTATCGCCGTCAAACCACATGTCGAAATAGAAACTGTCACCGGCGGCCACCGTGCCGATGTTCTGGATCATACTGTGGATGTCCACCACCGCAAACCGGCAGAATGTGCCGGGCACGGTCCACGTGTCGAGCACGGTTAGATCCGGCTTTGCCTGAAACGTAGAAGCGCCCCCGACCACTCCCCACCCGGCCCGGACCACATCACCCGATAAGGGAATGTCCGCGTTCCTGCCCGGGCCGCGACGCAGCCTAACGGATGAATACGGGGTATCCACCCCGGGGCTTGGTCCCTGCTGTGATGCGCCGGTCAAAGCGGCCGCAGCTGCCCCGGCGGCGCCGTTCGATTGGACATTCGTGTCACATCCGGCTTCGGGCGCGGCCAGGCATGGAAGCAGCATGCATAGGAGCATCATGCCTGCAACACACGTGGCACCCCCTATAGCGACTCCCGATTTCATCTCGCGGTACTTACCCCCCTCACACCTCAAGCTGTCACGCAGGTATCATCAATCCGCGGACCCGCTCAGGAATCTCACCCGGGCGATCAAGCACATCAGGCTTCCGCCGAATCAATATGCCTGGGCCGCACCTGCCTCAGGACGCTTGATTTTACCATACAATCCCCTGTACCTGCAAGCATCTATTATCTGACTGCGACGGCCTGTCCGGCTAACCGGAGTCCGCTTGCAACAGGACTGCATAAGACATGCCGCAGAGGTCACTCGCATGAACCGGAGTGCGCCGGGGTGCTCCATGTGGAAGCACTCTGCATCGAGGCCGGCTGGCATGCATATCACCGGAGGTGGAAACCCCTCGCGGGGCTTGGGCCTACTTGCCGGCGTTCTCGTCCTTGGAAAGTACCAATCTGGTCAACCGCCGGTCGGAAGCATCGAGCATAAGCTCGCGGTATTTCCCATAGTATTCGGCGTATATGGGCCGCCCGTCCCACTGGAAGTCGTAGGTCAGCTCGACGAGATCGACCTTGACTGTTCGCTTAACGCACAGCGACCCGCCCTCCGACTTCATCTGCCGGTCCCATCCCGGCAACAGGCCATAGCCTTCCGGCAGGCGGACCTTCCAGACCAGGTGGATCCTTGCCGGGGCCGGGGGAAAGAGCACTCCGTCTGTTTCGCTCCGGGTGAGATTGAGTCCATGCGGAAGCAGATCATCCATATCACAAGGCGGCATCGGCATTCCCAATAGGACGCGGCCCCTGTCATCCGGAGCCGGTAGCGGTGCTTGAAGGCTCAGGGACCAGGTCGTGACCGCAGGACCTGAAGTCAGCACCCGCACCTCACCGGCCTCCGCACTGTCGGTCCAGCCCCCGGCCCAATCCTTTAGGAGTTGCTCGGGTTCTTGCCACGCCAGTCCGGAGACTATCGGGCCCTCTATGGAGCCGTCCGCTTTGGCCTCACCCGCCTCGAGGTCCCAGAAGATGGCCAGCCTGACCTCATTGCTCCTGACGGGAGACGTCTCCCGCTCCACCTTCATCAAAGCCTCCTCCACCCAACCACCACCCATAACGAAGTACGGGACGCCGTCTTCGACAGGCTCCCAGCTCGTCACAGCACAACCTATGGGATCGACAAACCAAGTCCCCTCCGAACCGGTCACACGCACAATCGGGTCGCTGAACGCTTCCAGTGCCGGCACATGCTCCGTAAGATTGCGCCATCCAGCCGCCAGAACGAGGTCGGCGCCCAGGCCGCGCGCCTTGCATGCGGCAAGCACGAGAACACATCGTTCCAAAGGCGTTGCGGTGGACCCCAATATGCAAGCGTCGGCGGATCTCGGCTGGGAGGTGAGAAGCCACGGGCTGTAGCGTATCAGCTGGGTCCTCTCCCCGATACCGTCCACGATCCTTTCCAGGGCCGCACGCTCGTCTATGAAGGGCTCGTCCTCTTCCATATCCTTGAGGACCGACTCGATGTGATGGGTCGATGAGGCAGCCATTGCCACACTCCTGCCGACCATGCCCAACAAGTCCTCCCAGGTCGGGACCGCCGCCACGGCAATCCAAGGGATTTGGTCTCCCAGTCTGCTGTCGGCATGCTGCGGCCGCGGGGGGAGGTCCCTCGCCCGCCAGACCAGCCTGCCGTCACGGCGGTCGGGGGCCGGGAGCGCGCAGAGGCCGCCGGGAGGATTGGCCGTCTCACCCATCAGATCCCCCTCCGCAGCGACCACCTTCTCCAGGACCGGGAACTCATCGTGCAGAAAGAAAAGTCGATTGAAGGGCACCGGGACAGGAGCGGTATCCCTCACTGTCCAGTCGAGCAGGATCGATGCACCGCGCACGATTCCCACATGGCTGACAACCATCTCCCGGATGTCCAGGTGCTGCGTAGAAAGATCGAGGTCAAACGGAGTCACCTCATTATATCCGTTATCGGGCGTATCCATGGGGGAGCCGTCCGGCAGATAAGTCCGACTGGCGTGTATCTCAAGATCCTGGCGCCTTCTGTCATAGGCAAGCCTGGGGTCGCCCAGCTCATCAATGGCATACTCGGTGAAGATCTTCACAAGGCGCTGACGGCGCACCGAGGCCATACCGTTTTGGTATGTTACATAGGTGCCATCGAAGACCACCAAAGCTTCCGCATTCGGCATATCCTCTTCGTCCGGGGCCCGCTCGACAAGCCCACGGATCTCGTTCTCACTCAAGGGGCCTCCTCCCTCTCCCACCACCCCACCGGCGTTAAGGCAGACCATGATCGACCAGAGCACGAAGACGGCCATGCCTGCTATTCTCCTATTCATGATCTCCCCTTCCTACCTTACCGCGTAAAGCTCGACTTTGGCTTTGTCTTTGAATTCCTTGGCCACGTCGCGCACACCCGCATAATCCTCCACGGGAACGACTCTCCGATCAAGGCTCACCTCGGCGTTAAGATTCAGCACGTGTTGCTTGGGCTCCCAGGCGAAAGATGCCGAGGCCAGATTCTCATCCATCGCCCATGCTTCGGGCTCCTCGACTTCATACTCGCGCGGCAGCCGGAGCGATTCCTCGATCTCGACCCTCTGCGCGGCCCACATGAAGACCGGGTAATCCCTTTCCTCATCATCCGGCACGCCCAGGAGCCGCACGAGTCCGCTGTTTTCCGCCACCAGGAGCAGAACGGGAGATCGAAAGACCAGATCACCCTCCCACATCTCGGCGAAGTGCGGAATCCGGTAGGTGAGACTCATGGTGGCATCACGTGTGAAATCGCGATGGTCGCTGAGTGAGAAATCCACAAGTTCAGCGCGCTCGGAGATGTCCGCCAGCCAACCCTCAAGGTACGCCCGCACATCCCGCTTAGGGCGGTATGCGGCCACTCCCCTGATCCGGCCGTCCGAAATACCTTTCCCGCGCATCTTGAACGTGCCCTCGAGTGTGCCGTCGGCGAGAATCCTCGCATCGCTTTCAATCACCATGAGGTTTTCCTCGGGATCGAACGGGCGTATCGCACAAAGGTCCTCGCCCTCCGGGCTGCCTATGACATAATGCTGTTCCCCCTCCCAGCGACTCCAGGTCGGCCTATTCCAGGGGGCCCAGGTTGGATCAAGCATGAGGTACTCCCCGTCTTCCTGCCTCAAAGCCACAACACAGTGGTTGAACTGATCCGCAGGGATCTCCTCTACCCTCGCACCAGCCATAGTCATCGCGGCGTAGGTCTCATAGCCGGCCGCACGAAGCATGGTTACCAACATGCCCGCTATGTCCTTGCACACGCCACAGCGATCCCGGAAGGTCATCTCACCGGGGTGGATCGTATAACCTTCACCCTCACCCATGTTGAGCCCGCTGTAACGGATATTCTGGGCGACCCAGTGAAGCAGAGCCGCTATCTTCTCGTCATCGGTGCGAAGCCCGGCTGTGATCTCCCCGACCATCGCATCGATCTGCGGATTGGTCGCAAAGACCCAGTCGTTGGCCTCAAAGAACCAGCGGCTCTTCTCGGGCCAGTCCGGCACCGTGGCCATAACAACCTTAGGTACAACGTCGGTAAGATCGGGCATTCTCGCCTCATCATCCACACCCGGCACGTCTTCCTTCCAGAAGGAATAGACGAGCTGGTCCTCGCCGAAACGCAGACTGCTCATGACCTCACCGTTATAGACGGAATACTGAAGCGGCTTGTCCTTGGGGATGTGCACGGTGTAACGCTTCTCCAGCATCGGCAAGTCCCCCTGGAACATCACCACATCATAGAAGTGGCCCCGCATGGGCGGGATGTAGCGCTCCTCATCATCCGAGGCTGTCACGCTTCCCGACAAGCCTGAAGTCGCCTCATCGAGGTAGGCTATCTCGAAACCCTTCTTGTGGGTGATGATCTCCACCCCATCCCCAGGCTCCAGGGGAGGCAACGCCAGCACAAGCATGCGGGCCCCCCAGTATATTCCCGAAGCAGGCGCCGTGACGTCCACCGCATCTCCGGGATGGACGTCGCCGAACGTGGAATCCGCCCGGTGGACGCGCACTGCCTGAATCTCGATCACGTTCGAGGCCGGATCGTAGTCGAAGCGCAGCGCCCGCATGGCACGAGCACCTTCAAACTCAAGCACCTTGATGAAGCGATGGCTGTATACATGAGAGAGCCCCGATGCTTCAACTTCGACCTCGGTACGATCGAAAAGCACAAGTCGATCGGCCCCTTCATAGGGCGATGCATCGGCGTCCGCGAGCAGGCTCGCAGCGGCTTGGGGCTCCAGCAGACCGGGCGCCTCGACTGCACCCCGAGCAGTGGCCGCCCAGACCATTGCCGCGCTCACAGCCAGACAATACGAGACGGTCCTCAGCCTCCTCAGTTTGGCGTTCATAACAGCCTCCCGTTTCCCCGAGCCCGGGCAGCCGGAGAGCATGGGAACGAGACAGTCCGGACCTGTAAGTCTCTCATGACGGGTTCTCCCTTCAAAGTGCGTGACGCTAAGAGATCTAAGGAGCAGTCCCAATATAGATTAGTGAGAGATGTTACCATACGGGGCTGCCGGGTTCAACCGGAAACAGCCCTGGCTCTGTACCCACTTGAATGGGATTATCGACGCACGGTATACCACAACAGCCGTCACGGGAGTGGACGGCGCTACGTGCATGTGCTGCCGTACAATCTATATCGTGAACTTGCCGTTTCGGTAGATCACCTTGCCGTCGGCTTTGATCTCGCCGCCCTTCTTGAGATCGCAGATCATGTCCCAGTGGATCGCGCTGTGGTTCTTACCCCCCGCTTCGAGGATCGAGGCACCCAAGGCCATGTGACACGTACCGCCTATCTTCTCATCGAATAGGATGTTCCTGGAGAAACGCTTGATGTCGTAGTTAGTCCCTATCGCAATCGCCCCCACGGACCTCGCACCCTTTTCGGTGCCGAGCATAGCCTTGAGGAAGGTCTCGTTCTTGCCGGCGCTCTCCTTGACCACACGGCCATGCTTGAACTCGATACGGACATCTTCGACCTCGCGCCCCATATAGCAGGCCGGGAAGCTGAAGCGGATGCGCCCCTCGACCGTGTCCTCGATAGGGCTGCTGAAGATCTCGCCGTCCGGGAAGTTCTCGGTACCCGCGCAGTTGATCCACTTCCGACCTTTCACTCGCATCTTAAGATCGGTCCCTACAGCCTGGATGTGAAGCCGGTCTATCCTGTTGAGGATCTTGATCAGACGGGCCTGGTCTTTGGCGACCCTCTTCCAGTGCTTCACAGGATCACCCTTATCGACGTGGCCGGCCTTGTAGACAAAATCCTCATACTCGCTCAATGACATGCCTGCTTCCTGCGCATCGGCCAACGTGGGGAATTGTGTGCCGACCCACGAGAGTGACTTATCTGCAATGCGCGTAAAGAGCTTCTTGACCAATGTCCCCTTGCTCTTTCGGGAAAAGGCCTGCCGTTTCGGGTTCACGCCCGACAGATACTTGGTATTCTCGGTTCCCCAGATCGCAACGAGGGCGTCGATCTTGTTGGACTCGGTCTTCGTTATCGGTGATATGTACTTCAACTGGGCATCACTGCCAAGCTTCAGCAGCGTCTCCTCGTTGTCCGGTACCCTGATCTGAGTATAAGGATAGGCCCCCACTCGGACTGCCTCCTCGAAGACCGCCTTGATCAGGGGCATGGCAACAGCCTCACCCTGGATTTTGAGTAATTGTCCCTTCTTCAGCTTGATCGAATAGTGAACAAGGGTGTTCGCCAGTCTTTGAGTTCGCTCGTCCATCGGTTCAACCTCACTATCTAGGGGTACGGTCATCTTTTGCCAGACAACTCTAGTAATCTACAAAATCATGACGGCCGATTCAAGGCCTTCGTGACAAAACCGCCGGAATGCGACGCCGGAGGTGGAACCACGGTGCTCCATACAGCAAACGCCTGGTCGCCACGGGAGCGGTGACGCTACGAAGCAGGACTGGCATGGGCTGGGGGCGGTTCTTCCGACCGCTGATTGCGGCGCGTGAGGACAGGTTCGAATCCTGTCCGGCTCCCCGGACAAATGTCTGAAAGCGTGGTTTTGTGGGATCTGCTAGATATTGAGGCAAGGCGAATTCGCAGGAACCACCTGAGGCTCCGATTCCAGACAGCACGAGCCGATCCAGGAAGTGAGGCTTGGATCATACCGCCCATAGGGGCGGGGCACTGATCCAGCCGCGGTGTGAGGCAACACTTCAACGGTACATGCTCTTGATCGAGCCCCACGTCGTTCTTTCAGCCTGTGACGGACCACAGGAACATCCGACATCCCGGGCGCCAATCTGTCCACAATCGTAACCGTCAGGATGGTTACCTGGGGCACAGGGTGACTGATCGCACAGACGGAAGTCACCGCCGGGAGCGTCACAGAACGAAGGACAGGAAGAGAAGTTGCCATCTCTACCGTCGTGACCGTAAAGCGGGCCAACCCAATCACCCGCAGCATTGCCGTGTACATCGCAGCATATCACCACCGGCGGCCAGCAGTCTATACTGTAGTAAGGGTACCTAGGGTAACCGTTTGCAATGATCGTGTTCAGGACGTAGACGTCGGCCTCCGGGCATTCAGACATTCCATAGAAGAAGAGACTATGCTGTCCATTGCCAGAGAGCGTGCAGTTCCTGATTCTGCAGAGGACATCCCCGACACCCTCGATTGCCCCACCCCAGTAAGCATGATTATCCACGAAGACGCAGCGAGAGAGTGTGCTAGAGCCGGAGTACTCCAGAAGGACACCGCCCCCGTCCTGGTCGCAGCTGTTACACGAAAAAACACAGTCCTCAACAGACATGCTGTGTGACCTTTCACAGCGGATTGCTCCGCCGGATCGACCTGCCCAGTTGCCGAAGAATCTACATCCGGAGAACCCGACATCCGCGGAGGGATAGCCATGTATGGCTGCCGCCCCTCCGCAGGAACCCGAAGCGTTGGCAGAGAAGGTGCAGTTGACGAGGGAGGCACTGGAACCCCCTTCAAGAATGATAGCCCCGCCGCAATTGTCAGCCGAGTTGCCTGAAAACAGAAGGTTGGCCAATGCCAGGGTTCCATTATTGCACCAGATACCACCGCCGTCCGGAGCGGTACCGTCGGCAATGGTCAATCCGTCAATAGCCGTGCCAGGCTCCGCCGACTCACAATAAAGAACTCTCCCATTGCATTGCGCGTCAACCGAAACACACCCGGACTCACAGGTCTCGCTACGCAAGGTGATCCCTGACTTCATAATCACACATGCCAATTCCCCATCGGGCGTCGCGTGGGTGCAGTCGCAGTAGGTGCCGCATGCAACAACAACAGTGTCACCTACGTAGGCCGAGTCAATACCGGCTTGTATTGTCAGCGCGTCCCCCGTCCCATCATGAGTAACGTACCATGTCCGCGCAAGCGAGGCCGAAGCCAAACAGATGAACACCATGCCGGAGACAAACATCAACCGTCCCATAACTCACCTCCCTGCTGGCATCATGGTAGCATGCCAGAGAGAGTGGATAAAGACAGTACTGGGGCAGTGGTGGGAATAAAAAGAAGCAAGGTGACCCCAACTATACTCTTGTGTACGCAGCACAGCAGGATCGTCGGGGATGGAACCCCGACGCTACGAGACAGGACTGGCAGGCGTGGCAGGACTTGAACCCGCAACCCCCGGTTTTGGAGACCGGTGCTCTAGCCAGTTGAGCTACACGCCTACCAAAGTCTATTCCGACCGCGCCCTCGGAGGAGTTGGACGACCCGCCCGGGCACGCGGTATTTCCTATAAATCGGCGGTCCACCCGGACCGCTTGAGGGCTAAACCCACTTACGGAGGCTAACAAACACAAAGCCCAGCGTCAAGTCATTTGGGTTAGGGAAGGAGGTCCCTGAGGAGCCGCCCGGTATGGGAGTCCTTGCACCTGGCTATGGCAGGAGGCGGTCCCTCACACACGATGTACCCACCCAGGTCTCCCCCCTCGGGCCCCAGATCGATGATATGGTCTGCGCACTTGATGACTTCAAGATTGTGTTCTATCACCACCACGGTGTTACCGCTTCGCACAAGCTTCCTCAGGATGGATACCAGATTGGCGATGTCGTGGAGGTGGAGACCGGTCGTCGGCTCATCCATAATGTAGAGCATCCTGGTGGCGTCGCTCCGGCCTATCTCCCGGGCTATCTTGAGCCGCTGGGCCTCCCCCCCTGAAAGCGTATTGGCCGGCTGGCCGAGTCTTATGTATCCGAGGCCCACTTCCTTGAGAAGGTACAGAGCCGGCAGCACGCCCGCCTCTCCCTGGAAGAGGTCAATCGCCTGATCCACGGTAAGTTCCAACACATCGGCGATGCTCTTGCCCTTGTACCGGACCTCCAGCACGCTCTTCTTGTACCGCTTACCCACGCACTCCTCACAGGGAACGTAGATATCGGCCATGAAGTGCATCTCGATCTTGAGTGCACCCTCACCTTTGCAGACCTCGCACCTTCCCTCATCGAGGTTAAACGAGAAAGTGGAGCGGGTGTAGCCGCGGACCTTGGCGTCCCGGCTCGAAGCGAAGACCGCCCTTATCCCGTCAAACCCCTTAACATAGGTGATGGGGTTGGATCTCGGGCTCTTCCCTATGGGCGACTGATCCACCAGCACAGCGTCACGAATGCGCTCGATGCCGTCGATACCATCATGACGCCCGATCCGCTCGACAGCAGAGGTCCTGGATCTCACGGCGTTGTAGAGAACGTCCTCAAGCAGGGTGCTCTTGCCCGATCCCGACACACCGGTTATCACAACAAGGGAGTAAAGCGGGATGGTGACATCGATGGCTTTGAGATTGTGTTCCGCGGCTTTTCGTATTACCAGGTTTTCATGTGACGGCTTGTCCCACCGGCCGCCGCATTCGATCTTCAGATCGCCCCGCAGATATTTCCCGGTTATGGAACGACGCGATCGCTTGAGGCCCTTGGGGGTGCCCTTGAAGAGCACCTTCCCGCCGTCTGCGCCCGCGCCGGGGCCCAGGTCTATGACATAGTCGCTCCCCATTATGACCTGCGGGTCATGTTCTACTACAAGCACCGTGTTCCCGTGGGCGCTCAGCTTCCTTAGCACCGCCATCAGTCTCCCGGTGTCCCGGGCGTGAAGCCCTATGGTGGGTTCGTCGAGCACGTACAGCGTCCCGGTAAGACCGGCTCCTAGAGCGCTGGAGAGGTTTATACGCTGGGCTTCGCCCCCCGAGAGGGTTTTGGCCTGACGATCCAGCGTCAGGTATTCGAGTCCCACGTCGATCAGATAGGCGAGCCTGGATGCTATCTCGTTCAAGATGTCGGCGGCAACCGCCTTCTCGGTCTCCCCCAGATCGAGGCTGTCAAAGAAATCCCTGACCCTTGCTATGTCAAGGGCACTCAGCTCGGCGATCGAGAGCCCGCCCACCTTGACATTCAGCGCGTCCCGCCTAAGCCGCGTACCCCGACAGAGCGGGCATCTCGAGAGCGACATATAGCGCTTGGCGAAGAAACGGGCGTAGGCCTTATAGCCTTTCAATCGAAGCCTGTTCAGGAAACCTATCACACCCGGAAACCTGCCCCGACCATTGAGCACGATGTCCTTCTGCTCGTCGGAAAGCCGCGCATAGGCAACGTTGGTGGGGATATCTTCATGCTTGCAGGTGCTTAAGAGCCAGCGTTTGAAGTACTGGAATTGGGACCTTGCCCACGGCTCTATGGCGTCCCCCTCGAGGGTCCTGTCGGCGTTGGGAATAATAAGATGGATGTCGAATTCCAGTTTGTCCCCGAAGCCCCTGCACTCGGCACACGCCCCGTAAGGGCTGTTGAAGGAGAAAAGAAGCGGAGACGGGCTTTCATAAGCCTTACCGCACTTCGGGCATCTCAATCCCCGGAAGGCCTTGTGCACCCGCTTGTCGTCGCCGATTATGTGGATTTCATCGGCTGCACTCATCGAGAAACACAGTTCCACGGCCTCGGCTATCCGGGATCTGTTGGATGCCCTCACTTCCACCCTGTCTACGATCACATCCAATACCTCATCCCGCTTTATCTGCTCGGGCTTGAGGCTCCTTACTTCCTTGATCCGGCCGCGATGAAGCACACGTGCGAACCCAAGCGCGACGAGTTTCGACTTGATCTCCTTGGGGACGGACACGACCAGCGGGAAGCCGATCATCACCAGCTTCCCCTTGCCCAATGAAAAGGCGATATCCGTCCCCTGCTGAGTTCCGCCCCGCCTGACGGCGATCCCGCAGTCATCGCACAGGATCTCTCCGATGCGCGCATAGAGCAGCCTCAGGAGATCATAGATTTCCGTCGCGGTGCCCACCGTGGATCGAGAGGACTTGGTGGGATTGGTCTGCTGAACGGCAACGGCAGGCGGCAGCCCATGGATTTCATCCACATCGGGCCGTGACACCCGTTCGAGAAACTGCCTGGTGTAAGTTGAGAGTGACTCGACATATCGCCTCTGGCCCTCGGCATAAATAGTATCAAAAGCCAGGCTTGACTTGCCCGAACCACTCACCCCGGTCACCACGGTGAAACCCCGGTGAGGAATTGTGACGCTTATCTCCTTCAGATTGTGCTGTCTGGCGTGGCTTACCTTGATGCCTTCCATGGTCTCTCCGGTCTCGTCGCACATGTGTCACGATCATCTGGGTCGGGATTCGCCCGAAATGTAGAGCGGGGCCCACGATTGACCGTCGATTCTACTTCATGTATTATATAATGTGATGGCCATAACCTGTTGTGCAACAATATAGTAACCCCAAGCAAAATTCCAGCTGAATTTTCTATTTTCATACCTTGACGAACTCCGGCTTTTCTGTTTATCATTGATTAGGTCAGGCATCTCGCCCTCGCGGTGAACTCCTGACGCCCTGAACCGATCGCACTCGTGAGCAATTAGAGAGCTCGCCCCTGGGTTCACACGAGTGAGGAGTCACCTCTGGGCCTGGGATCCTGACCTTTTTCTTATTTGTCGGCCACAATTCGATGAGTCCTTGCAGCAGCAATGGTGGATAACTACGACATATATACCATATCCACCGACGCTCTGCAAGCGCGAGGCCTAATGGACACCCGCATGCCGCCACGATGGGCCGAACCATGTTTCGGGCGAAGACGATGGCACTCGACCTCGTCCAGCCGGCGGCTTAAAGCCGAGTCCGAGTACACCTGCCGGGACTTCAAGCGGTACCCTATGACATGGCCTCGGAGAGGCGCTCGCCAAGCGATGAGAAGCGCTGATCGGTTCTCAGGCTCCTCACCGCTATGCCCACTGCCCGCTTGGTGCCGACAAGCACCACAAGCTTCTCTGCCCGGGTTATCGCAGTATAAAGAAGGTTCCTATAGAGCATGATGTAATGCTGGGTGAGGATAGGCATTACCACGCAGGGAAACTCGCTCCCTTGGCTCTTGTGGACTGTCACGGCATAGGCCAGCGTTATCTCATCGAGTTCCGATCGGTCATATTCAATCTCAAAATCGAAGCGTACGGTGAGCGTTCCGTCCGCGGGATCGCAATCCACGACCCTTCCGATGTCGCCATTGAAGACCATTTTCTCATAATTGTTCCGCAACTGCATTACCTTGTCGCCTATCCAGTATTTCCACTCCTCCGTGCTGCGCCCTGCCGGGTTGAGCGCATGCTGGAGCCGCCTATTGAGGTTGTTGGCGCCGGCGTCCCCCTTGTACATGGGGCAAAGCACCTGAATGTCCCGAACGCCGTTCAGCCCGAACTTGGCCGGCAGCCTTCTTGCGCAGAGATCGACGATCTTGTTTGCCACCTCGGCCGGGTCTTCCTCCTCGATGAGGTAGAAGTCCCCATCTGTCTTGCTGAAGACAGGGAATTCCCCCGCATTTATCATGTGGGCGTTCTCCACGATCCCGGCCCCTTCCTCCTGCCTGAAAATGTGCGTAAGGCGCGAGACCGGCAGGCAACGCGCATCTATGATGTCCCTCAGAAAACTCCCGGGGCCCACCGGGGGCAATTGATCTACATCGCCGACCAGAACCAGGGTCGTCGTTCGCCTCACGGCGTCGAGAAGGGCTGAAGCAAGCATGATATCCAACATCGAGGCTTCATCGATGACGACTACGTCATGATCCAACGGATTCCTCGAATTCCTTCTGAACATCCCATCCTGCGGGTTGTATTCGAGCAGACGGTGAATCGTCTTGGCGGGAAGTGCAGCAAGCTCGGACATCCGTTTGGCCGCCCTCCCTGTTGGCGCGGCGAGACCCACCTCGAGTCCGACCGACCTATAGAGCATCACCAGAGCTCGGATTATCGTAGTCTTACCCGTACCCGGCCCGCCGGTTATCACCGCCACTTTTGATTCGAGTGCCTGCTTTATCGCGCCAATCTGCGAAGCGTCGAACTCGATGGCCTGTTCGGCCTGAAGTCTCTCAAGGAGACCGGTCTCGGCCTCGGGTTCTATTGAAGTCGGCTCGGACACAAGTTGTTTCAAGATCCGGACAATGGCCTCCTCCGCATCCAAGAGCGCCGGGAGGTAGACCCGGTCCCTGTCCCGCACCACCTCACCGCTCCCGGCAAGCTCGCCCAGGGCCTTATCAAACACATCCTCATCCGCTCCCAGCATAGATGTACATCTGGCCTTGAGAAACTCCTCAGGCAGAAACACGTGGCCTTCATCGGTGGCCTGGGAGAGCACATACGTGATGCCTGCTTTGACCCGGATCGGAGCGTCAGGGTCAATCCCCAGCTGGGAGGCTACCCGGTCCGCGGTCGCAAAGCCGATGCCCCAGATATCCGAAGCCAGCCGGTAGGGATTGTCCTTGACGACTTCAACGGATTTCGCACCATAGTGCCTGTAGATCTTAAGAGCATTACCCATTCTTATGCCATGGGACTGGAAGAACACCAACAGGTCGCTCATGTCACGATGTTCTTTCCAGGCCTTCTTGACAGCCGCCACACGCTTAGGCCCAAGCCCCTCCACCCCGAGCAGGCGGCTGGGTTCCTTGTCTATCACTTCGAGCGTGCGATCGCCGAAACGCTTCACAATCCTCTCGGCCATGGCTTCGCCGATGCCCGGTATCAGTCCCGATGCCAGATACCTGGCGATACCCTCAGTCGTGCGCGGAGCGACCATCGCGTAGGCCCTGACGCTCAACTGATAACCGTACTTCGCGTGGCGCACCCAGTCGCCGCGCAACTTCAGGTGGTCGCCGACCCCGACCCGGACGAAATGTCCCACACAGGTTATGTTATCGCCTTCGGTGTCGAAGCGTAGAACCGTATATCCGTCTTCGGATCTGTAGGTGATCCGGCTTACGATCCCCTCTACTTCGACCTCTCCCTCATTGACTTCGGTGTCGGGCACGATATCAACCGCCTAACTCGGCAAGCCGGGCCATCCATCAGGTCCCGACCGGCTTCAGGGAAGTCCGACCGGGAAAACCTCCAGCACATCGCCCTCTCTCACCAACCCCGTACCGGCCCTCAGAAGAACCAGCGAATTCGATCGGGCCGTCGCGGCAAGATCAACGGAACCCGCATCATTCACCGGTCGCACACGTGACCCCGGACCCAGGTGCCCTGCCATTAGGGTATCTACCGCAGGTTTTTCGGTCGCCTCTCCCTCCCAGGCCGCTCTCAGGGCGGCCGGGATGGGTCTTGCGCATCCCATCATCGCCATTATAGCAGGCTTCACCAACAGATGAAACAGGCCGAAACACCCCCCGGGCCGGCCGGGAAGCCCGAAGAAGACCTTACTGCCTTTACGGGCGAAAACCACGTGTTTCCCAGGTCGAAGCCGAATACCCCTGATGAGGATCCGACATCCATAGCTTTCGAGCACATCCGGGACGAGATCCGAGATCCCTGTAGACGAGCCTCCGGTGAGGATCACCAGGTCGCACTCCTTGCCGGACCTGAGGCGACCGGCGATGTCCTCTTGGGTATCCGCAGCGATCCCCAAACTGACAACCTCGGAACCGAGCTCCTCCCCCAGGCCCGCAAGCATGACCGAGTTGGAGTCACGGATCTGCCAGGAACGGGGCCTAGCGCCCGAGCCGACCATCTCATTACCGGTAGCTATTACGCCGATTCGGATCCTTCGATTGACTCTAACCCTCTGTACTCCAACCGCAGCGAGCAATCCCAAGAGCCCGGGCCCTACGAAGTCCCCTTTCGCGGCCACTGTCTCCCCGGCTCTCACAACCCCACCGGCCCTGCGAACATGGGTTCCCGGCTTCACAAAGCAGCGAACCTTAACATGCTCCCCGGCGGTCCAT
>CAZRAU010000010.1:0-59646 GCA_964598025.1 uncultured bacterium | reverse complement strand
GAGGGCATAGAACCCCAGACCGGCCCGTGGTACGAGCTGAGATACCCGCCCGGCCATGAGTATTATCCGCAGTCCATCGATCTGGCATTCGTGATCGCCGGCGAAGAACATATGGACAAGGACTGGGGTGATGCGCCGGATCCGAGTTATCCCACCTTGGCTGCCAGCAACGGGGCCAACCACATAATCGGCGGTCCCTGGCTGGGTGATCAGACCGACAATCCCGATCCGGACATGGACGGCCAGCCCGATCCCAATGCCCTGGGCGATGACACCTTGGACGGTAACGACGATGAGGATGGAGTCCAGATTCCCATTCTGATGCAGGGGACTACGTCGACCATAACCTTCGAGGTCAGCGGTAGTGCCGGAGTAGTGGAAGGCTGGATCGATTTTAACGGCGACGGCACCTGGGATGCATCCGAGCTGGTCTATTCCGCCTTCTGTCCTATCGGCATTTATGCCTTTAACGTGACGCCGCCGGCTTCGGCCGTGGTGGGTCAGACCTTTGCGCGTTTCAGAATAAGCACAGCGGGTGGCCTTACATGGGCAGGCGGCGCCGCCGACGGTGAGGTCGAGGACCACGAGGTATGGATCGAAGAGGGCACGCAGGGCTATAAGTGGGAACAGCGGCCGGATCTTACGCCTGAAGGTATCGATGTCAATGCCACCGAGCCCTTCATACTGGCCGATGATTACCTTTGCACCGAGCCCGGCAGGATCACCCTGATCGAGATCTGGGGATCGTGGCTCAATGACTGGTTTCCCTATGGTGAGGACCCGATGGCTGTGGACTTCGTCCTGAGTATCCATGAGGACATCCCGGCAGGCCCGGACGACTACAGCATGCCCGGCGACGTGCTCTGGTACCGCTATTTCACCGCAGGTGAGTTCGAGGCTGTGATCCATGCACAGGGCATAGAAGAAGGTTGGATGAACCCGCCCGATGACTACTGGCCCGATGCCGACTGGACCTGCTGGCTCTACCGGTTCTTTGTACCGGCGGATGAGGCCTTCTTCCAGAGGGGCAGCGAGGCGGAGCCCATCGTGTACTGGCTGGATGTCCAGGCCTATCCTCACGATCTGGATGCTCTGTTCGGCTGGAAGACATCCGTCCAGCACTGGAACGATGATGCTGTCTGGGGTCAGGGTTATGAGCCTTACTTCGGCCCGTGGTACGAGCTCAGGTACCCGCCGCCGCATCCCTATGCCCCGGAGTCGATTGATCTGGCATTCAGGCTCATGAACGAGCCTACAAGCGGCATACCTGATCAGGAGGTCCTGCCCGAGGGCTTCGGCCTCCATCAAAATGTGCCCAATCCGTTCACATCCGCCACCAGCATTCGTTACAGCCTGCCCGCAGGCGGCGGTCATGTGAGACTGGAGATCTACGATGTTACAGGGCGTCTGGTAAGCACGCTGGTAGATGATGTTCTGGAAGGCGGCGCGCATAGCGTGGAGTGGTCCGGCCGCAACGATGCCGGCCGCGACCTGCCTGCCGGCATTTACTTCCAGCAGCTCTCACTGGACAACCAGGAGATCAGCCAGAAGATGCTGCTCATGAAGTAGCTCAAGAGCCGCACCTGGCAGCGAGCCCGAAACCCCCGGCGCCCCGCCGGGGGTTTGCTTTATCCGCCGGCGCCCGAAGCGAGCAAGAAACGCTGGTCGCAAATACAGCCTGACAACAGACAGTCTTGGTGGTTGCCTTCAAGTGACAGGTCGCATTATGTTTTGGGGGGTGAGTCAACAGAAGGAGGAGGTCACGGTTATGAGATCGCATTTCGGACTGGCATGCCTGGCTTGTCTGCTGGCAACTGCCGCGACGGTTGCTTGTTCGTCGGACGGCGGCAACATGTGCAAAAACACGGAACACGAAGCGGAGCCGGCATTAGTCATATCGGGTCAGACGATGCACGCTGTCGTCACGGCCCCTCCCGCCAATAAGGACTGTACCGTCAAGATGATTGTCGAATACAGGTATAACGACGAGGTGCTGGCGGAGAGTGAACGTCCCGAAGACGTCGTTCTGCTCTTTGTCATTGAAGACGGTGGTACGCCCGATACGCTGAGCCAGCCCGCCCCCGTTCCGGTGGAGCAAGACGGCATGAAGTTCTGGTCGGTCAGGGTAGCGCACACGGCGCGCGATCGCACGAGTAATCCGGTCTATTACTCAATATATGCGGGTTCCGAAACGGTCGAGCTGCCTGAAATATGGGTGACTGCAGATATCGAGTATGTGCCGCATGGCACGGTGATCGGGATCCCATAGGGCGCTCCCCTCGGCCGCCACGGCCGCAAAAGCCGTCTTGACCGATGATGCAAGAAAGTGTATGATGGCGCATCGAGGGGTGGTTTTGTATCTTCTGAACCATGCGTAAGCGGATTGTATGAAGGAGGAAGGCATGAGTAATAAGGCCATCGAAAAGGCAAGAGCGCACTTCGAGAAGATTGTGGTTGAGCAGCTCGAGCGCGTTGAACGCATGAAGAAGGGTGAGGACTGGACGGATTACGATGCTCTCAAACCCATAATCATCGGAATGATCGGAGGCGACGGTATAGGCCCCTTCATAACCGATGAGGCCCGTCGCGTGCTGGAGGCCCTGCTCGCCGATCAAGTCAAGAACGGCAAGGTGGAGTTCAGGACCATCGAGGGGCTCACCATAGAGAAGAGGGCCGAGGTCGGCAAGGCCGTGCCCGACGATGTACTCGCGGAGATAAAGAAGTGTCACGTCACGGTGAAAGGCCCGACCACAACTCCTCGCAAGGGCGATCCGTGGCCGAACATAGAGAGCGCCAATGTCGCCCTGCGCCGCTACCTCGACCTCTTTGCCAATGTGAGGCCGGTCAGGGTGCCGAGCCAGGGCATAGACTGGATCTTCTTCAGGGAAAACACCGAGGGTGCTTACGTGCTCGGCAGCAGCGGCATAGACGTAACCGAGGACCTGGCCTTCGATTTCAAGGTCATAACGACCCAGGGTGCGGAGCGGATCGCAAGGCTGGCCTTTGAGCACGCCAAGAAGAACGGCATAAAGCGCGTCACCATAGTGACCAAGGCCAACGTTATCAAGACCACCGACGGCAAGTTCCTCAAGGTCGGCCAGAAAATGGCCCAGGAGTATCCGGATATCGAATGCGACGACTGGTACATCGACATCATGACGGCGAAGCTCGTGGATCCCAAGCGCCGCACCGGCTTCAGGGTCATGGTGCTCCCCAACCTCTATGGCGACATCCTCACCGACGAGGCTGCCGAGTTCCAGGGAGGCGTGGGAACCGCGGGAAGCGCCAACATAGGCAAGCGCTATTCGATGTTCGAGGCCATACACGGATCCGCCCCCAGGATGGTGAAAGAGGGGAGAGCCCAGTATGCCGATCCTTCGAGCATGGTGCGTGCGGGAGCGATGATGCTCAACCATATCGGCTTCCCCAAACTGGGTAGGAAGCTGGAGATGGCTCTGGACATCTGCGGCCAGTATGAGAAGAAGATGGTGATGACGGGCCGCTCGACCGGAGCCACGAGCAAGGACTTCGGTGATTACATCCTGGCAACAGTGCAGGATCCCAAGCTCGAGCAGCGCTGGAACGATTATACGGAGAAGGAAAAGCAGAAGGCGTCCCGATAGAGTATCTTCGCGTTTGAAAGCACCCCGGCGGCGGCGTGGGCTTGCCGCCGGGGTCTCTTCTTGCGTGTCCCGGCTTCGCCCGGCCCTTCTTTTCCACTTGCCGCCCGATGCAGGCTGTGGTACAATCTGTTCGATGAAACAGGTGAGATACATAGGGTGGTGGTGCACCTACTTGTAGGTGTGCCTGCCTTGACGCGATAACAGAAGAGGTGGGGACGCCGGGGCGTTTCCTGCCTCTCTTTCAATTTGGGGTCACGGAAGCGCCGTGACCCCTTTTTCGCATTTGGTCGGGCGTAATGTTAAACAGAACACCGAACGAGGCCGAAACTTGAAAGAAGGAGGAGTCGAACGTGTTCTCATATGATAGGGGCGAAGGTCCTGCGGGCACGAAGCCCAATCTGGAGATAGGGAAGCTCCCTGCGTTGCGGGTGATCGACAGGGACTCCCTGCTGCTTCACGAAGAGCCGGATGAAGAGCGCTGGAAGCCGCTTGAGACGAGGATCCAATCGGACGGTCTGCTCAAGCACCCCCCGATAGCCGCTCGGGACCACGATTCTGCGACCCATATTCTGCTTGATGGGGTCAACAGGGTCCAAGCGATGAAACGGCTGGGGGCGCGTTGGCTTCTGGTGCAGGAGGTGGACTTAGAGGACGACGCGCTCGTCCTCTCCACATGGCATCATGTCATGGAAGGTCTTGCCGGCGAGGCCGTGGTTCGAAACATCGGGGTGGGCGCTCAGGTCTCCAAGGTCGAAGCAAGATTCACCGACGCCGGCGATTTCATACCGGTCTTCGCCGGCGATACAGAATGCCTGCTGGTCCTCGGGGACCGGTCGGTATATGCCGTCCACGCCGCCGAGGATCCCGGCCGGCGGCTCGAGATCGTCACACTCGTGGTTGATGTCGTGCATGAGGCTAAGAACCGGGACCGGGTGAGCTACACCAATATGGCCGATCTCGCCAAGCACTACCGTGGTTTCTCCGGGCTTGTATGTTACAAGGACTTCACCAAGGCGGAGGTGCTTGCCTTATCGCTCGAGGGGCGCAAGTTTCCGAGTGGAGTGACCCGTTTCAGCATTCCCAAGCGGGCCCTTTACTTCGACATGCCTTTCTCCTTCCTCGCGAGTGGGGGCTCGGTCGAGGCGAAACAGGCGGAGCTGGACGGGATAATCCAAGCGAAAATAAGAGAGAAGAAGATACGCTTCTATGTGGAGCCGACATTCATTTTCGATGACTAGAGATACTTAAGGAGGTCTGACATGGGACAGCACAAGTTCTTCCTGGACGAGAAAGACATACCCAAGAGATGGTATAACATCGTGGCGGACCTGAAGGACGCCATGCTGCCGATCCTGCATCCGGGGACGGGCCAGCCCGTGGGCCCCGAGGATCTGTCACCCATCTTCCCGATGGAACTCATCAAGCAGGAAGTATCGAGAGAACCCTATATCGATATCCCTCCGGAGGTCCTCGAAGCCTATAAGCTGTGGAGGCCGACACCTCTTCACAGGGCTCGGAACCTTGAGGCCAGCCTCGAGACCCCCGCGCGGATCTATTACAAGCACGAAGGGGTAAGCCCCACCGGGAGCCATAAGCCCAATACCGCCGTGGCCCAGGCCTATTACAACAAGCAGGAGGGTGTCAAGCGGCTTACGACCGAGACGGGGGCGGGCCAGTGGGGAAGTGCCCTCAGTTTCGCCTGCAATGTCTTCGGTATGGAATGCAAGGTCTACATGGTCAAGGTCAGCTACGAGCAGAAGCCCTACCGCAGAATCATGATGGAGACCTGGGGTGCCCGGGTCGTGCCGAGTCCCAGTAGCGATACCGAGGCCGGGCGGAAAATCCTGGAGGCCAGTCCGGAGACTTCAGGGAGCCTCGGGATGGCGATAAGTGAGGCGGTGAACGATGCGGTGACCGACGAGACGGCCAAGTACTCCTTGGGAAGCGTTCTTAACCACGTGTTGCTCCATCAGACCGTCATAGGCCAGGAGGCCCAGCTACAGATGGCTATGGCCGGCGATTATCCTGACATAGTGATAGGCTGTGTGGGCGGCGGGTCCAATTTCGCAGGTCTGGCCATCCCGTTCGTCAAAGACAAACTCGCCGGCAGGCCGCTCAGGGCCATTGCTGTCGAACCCACGGCATGCCCTACGCTGACGAGAGGCATCTTTGCCTATGACTTCGGTGACACAGCCGAACTCACACCCTTGATCCCGATGTACACACTCGGGCACAAGTTCGTTCCCGCCACGATCCATGCCGGCGGCTTAAGGTATCATGGGGGGAGCCCTCTCCTGTGCGAGCTCGTGCGGAAGCGCCTCATAGAGGCCAGGGCCTACCACCAGACCGAAGTCTTCGATGCGGCGGTGACCTTTGCCCGGACCGAGGGGATCATCCCGGCGCCGGAGCCGGCCCACGCCATCAAGGCCACCGTAGACGAGGCCCTCGAGGCCAAGAAGACCGGCGAGGAGAAGGTGATCCTCTTTAACCTGAGCGGCCACGGCCACTTCGACCTTGCCGCCTATGATGCGTATCACAGGGGCGAACTCGTCGATTACGATCTGCCCGATGAAGAGATCAAGGCAGCCCTCAAGGACCTTGAAGGCTTGCCCAAGGTGGAATAAGTCTGATCTGACGAACGCACAAGGGATGGGGTGTCGGGCCCCGGAGGTTTGATCTCCGGGGCCCGTGGTCGTGTTATCTCAACATCATGCTTGCGATTACCATGCGCTGGACCTCGGAAGTGCCCTCGTAAACCGTGAAAATACGGGCATCACGGTAGAAGCGCTCGATGGGTTTGTTTTTCATGTAGCCGGCCCCGCCGTGTATCTGGCAAGCCAGGCCGGTCACTTCGACCGCACATTCGCTCGCGAAGAGCTTGGCCATTGCGGCTTCCTTGCTGAATCGCGCTCCCGAGTCCTTCAAGTCCGCCGCCCGGTAGGTAAGGAGCCTCGCCGCGTCCAGCATGGTGCCGGCATCGGCCAGCATCCACTGGATTGCCTGGAAGCTCGAAATGGGCTTGCCGAACTGCTGGCGCTCCTTGGAATACCTGATGCTTTCCTCGAGGGCCGCCTGGGAAGTCCCCACGGCCTGAGCGGCAATACCGATTCTGCCGTGATCGAGCGCCCCCAGGGCTATCTTGAAGCCGTCGCCTTCCTTGCCGAGGAGGTTCTCCTTAGGGATCCTGACATCGGTGAGTGAGAGCTTGGCCACGCCGCAGCCGCGAACACCCATCATGTCATACTTCTCCATGACCTCGACGCCTCCGAAGTCCCGCTCCACGATGAGGGCGCTTATGCCTTTCTTGCCCTGGGACTTATCCGTGAGCGCCATGAGGACGAAGCAATCCGCGTCCGTGCCGCTAAGGATGTAGCGTTTGGTGCCGTTAACGACATACTCGTCGCCCTTGAGCTCGGCAGTGGTTTCCAGCGCGCCGGCGTCGGAGCCGGCCTGTTCCTCGGTCAGCATGAAACCGCCCACCCACTCGCCGCTTGAAAGTCTGGGAAGGTACTTTTTCCTCTGCTCCTCACTGCCGAAGAGATAGATGGGCAGGTTGCCGAGCGAGTTGTGGACCGCCATCACGACCCCGGTCGTGCCGCACACACGGCACATCTCCTCGATAAGAATTGCGTAAGATACGCCGTCGACCTTGTGGCCGCCGTATTCTCCCGGGATGTTCGCCCCCATGAAGCCCATCTTGCCGGCCTGCTTGAGCAAATCGGCGGGATAGGTGGCGTTGCGATCTATCTCCCCGGCCCTGGGCGCAACCACTTTCTCGGCGAAGTCCCTGACCTTAGCCCTGAATTGCTCCTGTTCTTTTGTCGGCTGGTACATCGGTAATCCCTCCTCTTGCGTGATCGAATTGGAGCCATCCGGCTTGTTGCCGGAGAACAGCATAGCGGATTAGTGCCGGGAATCCAAGCCCAGGCTTGCCGTGGATGCCCGTGTGGAGGCGGGGCATCGTTGCCGATATTCCCGGGGCCGTCGGGCCCCAACCACTCCGGCCCCCGACACAACGAACCGCATTTCCCGATTCCGCGCACAATACGTTACGCTCCCGGGCAACCAAGCCGCTTGACTGAATCCCACCGGTTTGGTAAAGTTGGCATGGAGGCGATTACAGAGCATGAATGCCACCCAAGTTCGCCGGCACAGCAGGGCTCTTATACTCTCATTGGCGGTTCTGGCTTTTTGCATGACGGCATCGATCCCCCTTCATGACGGCGCACGACCGGATCCCGCCGCCATCGTGCGACCTCAAGCGGGTCTTGATCTCGCTGTCGCGATCGACGCCAAGTGTTCAGGCTATGTCAGATATGAAGACGGCAGCCCGTTTCCGGACATGCCGGTCTACAGCACTCACTGGTACGGAATCGATTCCACCACGAGCCGGTGGGATGGCTATTACTCGCTGAACCTTCCGTGGGAGAGTGACTACATAATCTTCGCGGATAAGCCGGGGTGGCAGCTGTCAAGCTATGTTGAATTGAAATGGTGGGAGATTTATGATGGCGCGCGCTACACCTGGAATCCCACGGCTGCCTGGAAGGGGCTCATAATCAGCGGGCATCTTGTGGATGTGCGGGGTGCCCCGTTGTCGGGCCTGGAGGTTAGACTCTCAGGGGACGATGAAGGTGTGGACTTGACGGACGCGAACGGCTTCTACGACTTCCGCAATCTTGACATAGGCTCCTACACCGTTACTCCCACAGCAGCCAGATGGACCTTCTCGCCGGGCGCCAGAGATGTCGCTTTGCTGGACTCTCATAAGCACAACCAGGACTTCGTCGGCAGGCTCTCATTCAGGCAGATCCACGTGAGACATCAGGAGGGCGGCCTGGTCGCCGTTGATGTGCTCCCGCCTGAGACCGGGACTGTGACGCTGCGGATAGTCTCGCCGATGGGACGGGTGATCTGGCGGACCGAGAGGCCTGCGGTGTCATCCACGGCTATGACCATCGGTTGGGCCGGCAGGGACGACTCCGGCAGCAGAGTGGCCCCAGGCCTTTACTTCGCGACCGTCACCGGCGCCGGATGTCATGCGGTGGAGAAAGTCGTGGTCCTGCGATAGCCTGTTTCCGATCCCGCATCGGCCGGGGTTCCACTCTTCTTGGAAAGCCCTTCGAATGCCGCGCCGTGCGCGCAGGAGCACCATTCCGGAAACGAGAGATTGGTGTAGAACAACGATCCCGTAGATGGTATAAGTCTGGTGGAATCCAAAGGAGGTCGGAGCGATGTCCCACGTTTGCGTTGTGATCCGTACCATCAGTCTGACTGCGATGTTGCTTTGTCTGGGGGCATGGCTTGTGGGCCTGTCCCATTGCGGGGAGGTGGAACAACCGGTGAGCGCCACTATCGGGAAATTGGCGGAGCGCGTCGGAAAGGCCAAACCCGTGGAGGTCGATGCCGTGGTATCGAGCTTCGTGGAGGAACACAGGGGGGATTTTCCTCTGATCGAGGATGATCTGGTTACCTTCGTATACAAAGGCGAGGTGGTTCTCCGCGCGGCTGTACCCTCGGACCTGAATCGCTGGGATACCAAGGCCCATGAGATGAAACGGCTGGGTGAGAGCGACCTTCACTACCTGACGCTCAAGCTCCCCTCAGACGCTCGAATCGATTACAAGTTCTACGTGGACGGCATGTGGATGCTCGATCCCCTCAATGACAATACCGTAAGCGGAGGCTTCGGACCCAATTCCGCTTTCGGCATGACGGACTACGAGCCGCTGCCGGACATAGAGTACGTCGATTCGCTGCCGCACGGCACCCTCGAGGCGCATCAGTTTGAGAGCGAGATAATCGCAGGAGCGAGGCAGGTGCAGGTCTATCTGCCTGCCGACTACAGGCCTGTGAGAACCATGACGATGGACTTCCCGGATGGCGGCGGTATCGAGACCAGCGAAGAGCGTTTTGCCGGCACGTATGCCGCGATCTTCGTCCAGGACGGTGGCGAATACATAACGCTCGGTTCCATGGTCAACGTGCTGGATAATACCATCGCCCACGGGAGCATTCCGCCCATAGTCGCGGTCTTCATCGATCCGCTCGACCGGAACTACGAGTACTTCCTCAACAAGGACTACGAGCGCATGGTGATCGAGGAGATCCTGCCCTTCGTGCGAGAGAGATATGATGTGAGCACGGAGCCCGCCAAAAACGCCGTCATGGGAGCCTCGCTGGGCGGTGCCGTCTCGGTGATGATTGCCCTCGATTACCCGGATGTCTTCGGCAAGTGCGGGTCTCAGTCCGGAGCCTTCGACATCAATGACGGAGAGCTCATGAAACGCGTTGCCGCCGAACCGAAGCAAACGGTTGACTTCTATCTGGATTGCGGCACCTTTGGAGACCTCACCGACAGCAACCGGCTGATGCACAAAGCGCTTGAGGGGAAGGGGTACATAGTAGCCTACAAGGAGTTTAACCAGGGACACAGCTGGGGCAACTGGCGGGATCATATCGGCGATATGCTTGTCTTCTTCTGGGGAAAGGGGGCGAATTAAGATGAAGCGCATGGTGCTTCATATCGTATTGGTGTTTCTCTGGACGTCACTGGCGGCCTGCGCGGTCGCGGACGGTCCTTCGGACGTTGCCACATTCTCCATCGTGGGATTCGATCCGGAGACGGGCGAGCTGGGTGTAGCGGTGGCCTCCAAGTTCCTCGCGGTGGGCGCTGTGGTGCCGCACGCGAGGGCCGGAGTGGGAGCAGTGGCCACCCAGGCCTTCGCCAATACCTCATATGGTCCTGAGGGGCTGAGGCTTCTCGATGTGGGCATGAGTCCCCACGACGTGCTGGAGAAGCTTACCGGCAACGACGCGGAGAAGGAGAGACGGCAGGTTGGAATAGTGGGCGCCAACGGGGCCTCGGCAACCTTCACAGGTAAGGAATGCATACCCTGGGCGGGAGGCAAAGCCGGCAGGTATTACGCATGCCAGGGCAACATCCTGGTCTGCGAGGCGACCGTCGAGGCAATGGCCCTTGCCTTTGAGACCAGTGAAGGCGAACTCGGCGTCCGGCTCGTAAAGGCGCTAAGGGCCGGCGATGAGGCGGGAGGGGATGCACGGGGCAGGCAATCGGCCGCCTTGCTCGTTGTGAAGGAAGGCGGAGGCTACGGAGGTTTCAACGACCGTTACATGGACCTTCGCGTCGATGACCATCCACAACCCATCGATGAGCTCGAGAGAATCCTCTCCATACAGCTTGCCTATAGCGCCCTATACAAGGCAGGTGCTCTCCGCCAGGAGGGTGACATGGTGGGAGCGGTCGAGGAGGCCAGGCGCGCCTGCGGCATGAACCCCAACTTGCCCGAGGCCCTCTACGACCTTGCCTGTTACTATGCGCTCAGCGGTGAGAAGGGAAAAGCCCTTGAGACGCTGGAACGGGCGCTCGCGCTCGAGCCGAAGTTCAAGAGCATGGCCAAAGGCGATCCGGATTTTGAGACGCTACGGGGTAATAACAGGTTCAAGGCGATGCTAGAACCATAAAGGGTTTGCTCTCGGGTCCTGAGGCTGTGGACGACCATGTTCGTCCTCAGTCGCAGCGTTGCGGTTTCTGTGGCAACGACTGGCCCATGTAGCTTCGGGTCTCTGCGCCCGACGTCGGTTGGGGTTCCATCCGCGACGGGGTCTGCTTCGTTCCGGTACCACGAGGGCCGGGGCAAAACCAAGGCCGGCCAGGCGCATCAAAAGTCATAGACGCGCGGATACACAGGGGGCTTTGAGTAGGCACCTCAACGACCAGGTGGGGCGGGCCTTTCTTCCTGATGGCGGCAGAAGCGACCGTGTTATTGGTTGCAGGCATCTTCATGGGGAGTGGATTATACATGGTTGAGGCAAGCGGGGCTTCGAGGACAGGTGGAGGCAACAGGCTCAAGCACGAGACCAGCCCCTATCTACTTCAGCACGCGGATAACCCCGTGGATTGGTATCCCTGGGGAAAAGAGGCGTTCCAAAAAGCCCGCAATGAGGACAAACCGGTCTTTCTCTCCATAGGCTACTCCACCTGTCACTGGTGCCATGTGATGGAGCGCGAGTCCTTCGAGGATGCCGAAGTCGCCGGGCTCATGAACGAGGCCTTCGTATCCGTCAAAGTCGACAGGGAGGAGCGCCCGGATATTGACGGCGTCTATATGACCGTCTGCCAGCTCATGACCGGAAGTGGGGGATGGCCGCTGACCATAATCATGACGCCGGACAAGGTGCCTTTCTTCGCCGCCACTTATATACCCAAGGAGAACAGGTTCGGCAGGGTGGGGATGCTGGAGCTTGTGCCTCGCATAAGCGAGATCTGGACCACGAAGCGTGACGAAGTTGCCGGTGCCGCAGCCGGTGTTACTGCCGCCATGCAACAGATGTCGCGGTCGGTGCCCGGCAGCGACCTGGACGAATCGTTGCTCCGTGACGCAGCGCACGAACTGGCAGGGCGTTTCGATGCCGGCCACGGCGGCTTCGGCGGTGCGCCGAAGTTTCCGACACCCCATAACCTCCTCTTTCTCTTGCGCCAGTGGAAGCGCACCGGTGAGGAGCGATACCTGGAGGTGGTCGAGGCTACGCTTCGGGCCATGCGCAGCGGTGGCATATGCGATCACCTCGGCTTCGGGTTTCACAGATACTCGACCGACGAGCGCTGGGTGCTGCCCCACTTCGAGAAGATGCTCTATGACCAGGCGCTCCTCATCGTTGCCTATGTGGAAGCCTTCCAGGCCACCGGCAATGCCGAGTATGGCAAGACCGCCGATGAAACAATCGAATACATACTTCGGGATATGACTTCACCTGAGGGCGGTTTCTACTCGGCCGAAGATGCCGACAGCGAGGGTGAGGAGGGCAAGTTCTATGTGTGGAGTGAGCGCGAGATCCGCCGTGTGCTGGGCGGGCTCGAGGCTGATCTGACCATTCGTTTCTTCAACGTCAAGCCGGACGGCAACTTCACCGACCAGACCTCCGGCTTGAAACCCGGAACCAATGTACTGCATGTGACGGTCCCACTTGAGGCCCCGGCCCGGGATCTCGGCATCTCTCCGGGTGAGGCCCGGGACATGCTTGAGCGCTCGCGGGCGAGGCTCTATGCGCTTCGCAATGACCGGATTCATCCCCTCAAAGACGATAAGATACTGACCGATTGGAACGGACTCACGATCGCGGCTCTCGCCAAGGCAGGCCGCGTGCTCGAACGGCCCGAGTACACGGAAGCCGCCGGGCGTGGTGCAGGTTTTCTGCTGGACAAGATGCGTGACGCAGATGGGGCGCTCCTTCACACATACCGGGACGGCAAGGCGAGGATAGCCGCGAACCTCAACGACTATGCATTCCTGGTCTGGGGACTCATAGAACTCTATGAGGCCGGTTTCGATGCCTCCCATCTGGAAATCGCCCTCGATCTCAACCGGGAGATGCTCACCCGCTTCCGGGATCCGAAAGGCGGCGGTCTCTACTTCACTTCCGAAGATGGAGAGCCGCTGCCGGTCAGGCGGAAGGAGACATATGACGGGGCGATACCGTCCGGCAATTCGGTGGCGATGCTGAACCTGCTTCGTCTGGGAAGGATGACCGGACGGGCGGATCTGGAAAGACTGGCCGTGGAGATCGGCAGGTCGCTCGCCCATGAGGTGAAGCAAGGCCCCCTCGGGCACACTCACCTCCTCACGGCAGTGGATTTCGCCGTCGGACCGGCGCATGAAGTAGTCATAGCGGGCCGGATCGACTCGGATGACACCCGATCCATGCTAAGGGCGCTCAGGAGGCATTTCCTCCCAAACAAGGTCGTCCTTCACCGGCCCGATGACCGGAACGCCGCCGTCATACAGCTTGCCCCTTTCATCGCCGACCAGGTCATGGTTGACGGGCAGGCCACTGCTTACGTATGCTCGAACTACAGGTGTGGATTGCCGACGAATGACATAGAAAAGATGCTTGATCTGCTTGGGGTGGACGCGTGGTAAAGGAGGAAACCGAGAGTATGGCCGGACTACCCAATGTCGGCAAACTGGCAATAAGCATCGTGGCATCCCAGCTGGCTGGTGTCCTGGGCTCTGTCTTCACTGCGCGCACCGTATCATCGTGGTACCTCACCCTTAAGAAGCCGAACTGGACGCCGCCCAGCGGAGTCTTCGCCCCGGTATGGATATCGCTTTATGTGATGATGGGAATAGCGGCGTTCCTGGTATGGAGGAAAGGGCTTGGCCACGAAGGGGTGAGGACCGCGCTTGCGCTCTTTCTCATTCAGCTTGTGCTCAACACGCTCTGGTCGGCTGCCTTCTTCGGCATGCCCTCACCCCTTGCGGGCCTCATTGTCATCGTCGCTCTATGGATGGCGATCCTGGCCACGGTTGTGGCCTTCCTGCGGGTGTCTGTGGGGGCTGGGCTCTTGCTCATACCCTATATACTGTGGGTGAGCTTCGCGGCGGCTTTGAACTGGTCGATCTTCATGCTGAACCGATGACAGGCAAGGTGGTGCGGTGAGAGAGTTCCCCAAACCGAGAGTGATCTTGAGCAGGTGTCTCGAGGTCGATGCCTGCCGGTACAACGGCGCAATGATTCCCAGTGAGGTGGTGAAGCAGCTGATGCCCCATGTGGAATTCCGCCCGGTGTGCCCGGAGGTCGAGATAGGATTGGGAATCCCCCGGCGTCCCATACGGATCGTAAGGGCCGGGGACGATCTGCGGCTGGTGCAGCCTGAGACAGGCAGAGACGTTACCGATGATATGGTGGGCTTCGTGAAGACATTCCTGGATGCCGTTGGGGATGTGGACGGCTTCGTGCTCAAGTTTCGGTCCCCCTCATGCGGTATGAAGGAGGTCAAGATCCATAGCGGCATCGAGAAAGGCGCATCCTCGTCCAAGGGGGCAGGCTTCTTCGGAGGAGCCGTCATCGAGAGGTTTTCCGGCCTTGCCGTTGAGGACGAGGGGAGACTCAAGAATTTCCGGATCCGCGAACACTTCCTCACGAAGCTGTTCATGCTGGCCGCCTTACGGGATGTCCTGGCGAAGGGGAAGATGCACGACCTGGTGGAATTTCACACAGAGAACAAGCTTCTGCTTATGGCGTACAGCCAGAAGCAACTGAAGGCTCTGGGCGGGTTGGTGGCCAACCCGGACAAGAGACCCGTTGAAGAGATCATGGCCGGGTATAGGGCCGGGCTGGAAGTCGCGCTGGGCACAGCGCCCCGGTGTGCCTCGTGCATCAATGTGCTCATGCACGCCCTGGGCTACTTCTCCAAGCAGCTTACATCGAAGGAGAAAGCCTTCTTTCTGGATTCGCTCACGGACTTCAGGGAGCAGCGGAGGCCCCTGAGCGTACCTGCCGGAATACTGAAATCCTATATTGTTCGTTTTGAGGAACCCTATCTTGCGCGTCAGACTTTCTTCGAGCCCTACCCCGATTCGATGGTGAGCATCACGGATTCCGGGAAGGGGAGAAGTCTGTAGCGGGGCGTCCGGGGCGAGTACGTCAGGACGTTCGAGGGCGCGGCGGAGGATAACGACATATGGCGGAAGGACCTCTGGTTCATTACTATGCGGCCCTGTTGCGTAGGGTGCTCAAGGGCAGAGACGCCCGGATAGAGTTCGGAGTCCGGGACCTCAGGAAGTTCGAGCCCGGGCTCAAGCGAATACGCATCCGGGACGTTGAAGCGTACGGCAAGCAGTTTCGCATAAGCCTCGCCGACGGCCGGACGATACTCGTCCACCTGATGATGTGGGGCTCGTGGGGGATCTATGCCAGGGGCGGGCCATGGGAAAGGGACAGGAAGCGGGCGAGACTTGTGGTGCGCACGCGCCGGCATGAGGCCGTGGCATTTTCGGCGCCGGTCGTAAGGCTGCTCTCCCGGGAGGATCTCCGACCCGGCTCCAAATGGGGCAGCCTCGGGCCGGACCCTCTGAGATCGGACTTTTCAAACCGTGAGTTCTTCAGGCGGCTCTCCCGCGATCCGGCAAGGCGAATCGGTGAGGCCCTGCTTGACCAGACCATAATCTCGGGTGTCGGCAATATTCTGAGGATCGAGATTCTCTTCGCCGCCAAGATCCATCCCCGGAGGCTGGTCGGAGATCTGACTTCCCCGGACAGGCAGAGACTGCTCAGGTGGACCAAGCGGTTCATGAAGCAATGGTTGGACGAGAAGTGGCTCGATCTAGACGATGAAAAGGAAACCTGGATCAGGATATACCGGCGAAGCGGGAAACCATGTCCGAGATGCGCGGGCAAGGTCGAGAGTTTCCGGCAGGGCGGGCGCATAACCTTCGGTTGCTCCGGCTGCCAGACGTAGTATCTCCGTGGAGAACCTGGGAGATCAATGATCCACCAGGAGAGAACAAAGACCGTGAACCCCGCCCGGGCGAAAGGGAGAGACTCGGCCGGGTCAGGTACATGAATGACAAGGGCCTCAGGCGCAAGTTCGGCGCCGATGCCTACATTGCCGGAATCCACGAACTGAAGCGTGAATCCAAGTGAAAGGAAGGGGCCTGTTATGAAAGATGTACGCTGGCAGGTGATGCTCGGTGCGGGCCTTGTGGTGCTCTCAGCCCTGCTTTATGGTTTTCACTATGCGGTCTTCCACGACCTGCATCACATACTCATCTATCTGGTTGGAGACATCGCGTTTGTGCCGGTCGAGGTGTTGATGGTCACCCTGATAATCCACAGGCTGCTGTCCTACCGCGAAAAGAAGACCCGGCTGGAGAAGCTCAACATGGTGATCGGCGTCTTCTTCAGCGAGGTAGGCACCAGACTCCTGGCCTATTTCTCCGACTTCGACCCGGCGTTGGGTGAGATTAGGTCAAAGCTCATCGTGAAGAACGACTGGACCGCGAGCGAGTTCGATGCGGTCGAGGGCCAACTGAGGACCTATGGTTACAGCGTGGATATCAACAGGGTCGACCTTGAACATCTCAGGGAGTTCCTGGTCACGAAACGCGACTTCATGGTGAGACTGCTCGAGAACCCAAACCTCCTCGAACATGAGTCTTTCACCGGACTGCTGAGGGCGGTGTTTCACCTTACCGAAGAGCTGGACCGCAGGCCGGCTTGCCGAGGGCTGCCCGAAAGCGACTATGCGCATCTTGCAGGTGACATCAAGCGGGCGTACATACTGATCGTAAGCCAATGGCTGGACTATATGAAACACTTGAAGACCGACTATCCCTATCTCTTCTCGCTGGCCATGAGGACCAACCCCTTCGATCAAAACGCCACGCCTGTCGTGGCATGACATCCGGGGCACCGCCTGACCGCGGCGGGCGGTGGGCGAAGTGTTTGACATCGGGCCGGAGAGATGATAAGAGATATTCGGCTTGACCACAGGTTGGGAATCAAACCGTAGCGCTGGAGGTGTCGAGAATGGCTACAAAGAAGCTGATGGACATGATGAACAAGGCTATAGCCAGGGAGATGCAAGTCTCGATACAGTATATGTGGCAGCATGTGCTGTGGAGAGGAATCGAGGCGTTCGCAGTCAAGGATGAGTTCAGACGGATAGCCATCGTCGAAATGCAGCACGCCGAGCTGATCGCCGAGAGGCTCGCCTATTACGGGGGCACGCCCACTACCAAACCCGAGCCCATCTTTCTCGGTAAGAACCTGAAGCAGATGCTATCGCAGGATGTGAAGGATGAGACCGGGGCAATAAAGCTCTACAACCAGATAATAAACCAGGCGGTGAAGGAGAACGACCACACCACCGCCACGCTGTTCAAAGATATTCTGGCGGAGGAAGAGGAACACCTGGATACCTTCAAGAGTTTCCTGGGCAAGTAGCTCCTGCGCTGCGATTGCGCTCTCAAGCGCAAGCGGCGGCATAGGAACCGTAATAACCAACGCCTCCTTCAGGGGGCGTTTCTCTTGTCCCTGCAAAGCCTTGTTACAGGGTTTCGCCGAGGCCTCACCTCCGCAGCGTCGGCACTCCCGCGCCGATGGCGTGACACCTCGCGGTTAGACTTGACTTCAGGAGTGTCTTCTGGTACCCTTCCCGCAGCTGTGCAACCATTCGAGGGGTTTCCGCACCTATACCCCTGGGAGCATCTTGTGAAATTGTCGTGCAAGCAGCTGCCTGGCTGTTCTCTACATGAGGTCAGGCTCCAGCCAGCATGTTTCTGGATTCTCTGTGCTCCTGCTCACAACAGTGTTTTGAGCAGAGCCGGGGCCGGCACCTGCCCCGGCAATGGACGATGGCAAGCAGTAGAAAGGAGGTAGGAATGAAGGCTAAGACTCTATTGGTGTTCGCCGCTGCGTTCCTGGCATTCTCCGTGGCGGCGTTTGCCGACTGGGATGAGACCCAGCTGGCCAAGTGGGTTCAGCTTCCGAATCTGGACTCTACCGGGATCGACATCAACGCGTCCGAAGACTATATCCTGGCCGATGATTTCATGTGTAGGGAGACGGGGTTCATCACGAGTATTCACATTTGGGGGTCATGGTTCAGCGATTACCTTCCGGAGGGTGACGCCCTGAACGTGGCATTCACTTTGAGTATCCATGCAGATATCCCGGCCTCCGACAGCCCAACCGGCTACAGCATGCCGGGTGACGTCCTATGGCAGAGGCAGTTCGGACCCGGAGATTTCATGGTTCGGGTGTGGGATGGCGACGTGTCCGAGGGATGGATGTCCCCACCGGAAGACTACACCTTCCCGGGCGATCATGTCTGTTGGCAGTACAACTTTTCCATTCCTGCCGCCGATCAGTTTGAGCAGCTAGGCTCACCGGATCAGCCCATCGTGTACTGGCTGGATGTCAAGGCCATGCCCGTAGTATCCGACGCCTATTTCGGCTGGAAGACTTCCCGGGGCCACTGGAACGATGATGCGGTCTGGGGCGATGGGTTGGAACCCTATATCGGTCCGTGGGAAGAGCTCATCTACCCGCAGTCCCATGAGATGGAAGGCCGGTCGATTGACCTGGCCTTTGTGATCGTCGGGGACGAGGCCCAGCCGGGGTACAAGTGGATGCAAGCACCCGATGTGTCCATTCTGGGCGTCGACGTCGACGCGACCGCACCCTCTATCCTGGCTGATGATTTCCTGTGTAGGGAGGCCGGCCGGATTACCGACATCGCCGTCTGGGGATCATGGCTGGATGACCATATACCGTACTGGGAAGATCCTGCGGCTGTCTCCTTCACTCTGAGCATACATGAAGATATCCCGGACACCGAGAGCTTAACCGGTTACAGCATGCCTGGTGACGTGCTCTGGTACCGGGACTTCTTACCCGGAGAGTTCACGGTCGAGGTATGGCGAGACAGCATACGGGAAGGTTGGATGTACCCGCCTGATGACTACCGGTTCCCGGCGGATTCAACCTGCTGGCTATATACATTCCATGTCGATCCGCATGAGGCCTTCTTCCAGCAAGGCTCGGAACCGGATCCGATCGTCTACTGGCTGGACGTCCAGGCGCATCCCGAAGACCCCGGAACCTTCTTCGGCTGGAAGACCTCGCTCAGTTTCTGGAACGACGATGCGGTTTGGGGATCCGGCCCCGAACCCTATTTCGGTCCCTGGGGCGAGCTGAGGTTTCCCCCAGGCCATATGCTAGCCGGCTTGTCTATCGACCTTGCGTTCCGGCTCGGCGCGGACGTTGCCAGCGGCATGCCTGATGAGAGCATCATTCAAGAGGATCTTGGTCTTTACCAGAATGTGCCGAACCCGTTCAATTCTACCACGAGGGTTCGCTATGCGCTGCCGGCAGCCGCCCATGTCGAGATAGACGTATTCGATGTGAGAGGGCGTCTGGTCGGCACTCTTATGGATGGGTTACAGCAGGAAGGCACGCATGCGGTTGAGTGGTCCGGACGGGACGAGGCCGGCGGACAGTTGCCTGCGGGCATCTATTTCTGCCGCATGACTGTCGGGTCTCACGAGATTTCTCGCAAGATGTTGCTGTTGAAATAAGGCCGTATGTCCTCCCACTTTCTGTTGGGAGTGGTGTGGTTGTGGTACAGGTTGCCGCCATCAGGCCACGTCTCAGCATGATTGGAAGGAGGGTGGAATAGCTTCTGCGCCGACTGCGCCGCGGGTAGTATTCTCAGCGGCGCAGCCGGCGCGCTTGTTCCGCTTGACTTCGCGGGACATTCGTGGTACTATAATCATCGAGCGGGACGCAGGGTCGTCTCGCTTTGTGTTATTTGTAGTGAAAGGTTACAAGAATGCGCAAGTTTGGATGGCTGGTCCTCATGATCGCGCTTCTCATGGCCGTGCCCGGCGCCGCTGGCGCCGGCGGCCGCGTGGTGCTCCTGGAGCAGACCATGAATGTCGGCTGTGGCTGAGCGAGCTGTCTGAATCCAAGTTTGGATTCACTGCTTGTCGAGTACGGACATCCCAGCATCGTCACGCTGAGATACCACGGTGACATCCCATGGGAATTCGACCCGTTCTACATGGCCAATCCGTCCGAATTCCATGAACGCTATGACTACTACTCCCTCACTTCAACTCCGTCCACGCTGATTGACGGTGCTTTTGTCGGGCGAACGTGTTTCGTAACGACAGTGAAGGAGGCCCTGGACGCGGCCCTCGAGGTGACAAGCCCATTCAAACTGGCGGCCTCGGATTCGATGGCCGGGGATTCCTGCTTCGTAAGCGTTCAGGTCATCGCTGAGCAAGCTTCGACCGCCGGCTCAGTCGTTCTGAGGGCGGCTGTGGTGGAAGACAGCATTCACTACGATGCGCCGAACGGTCTTCACCTGTTCAACAATGTCTTCAGGCGTTTCCTTCCCGATCATGCCGGCACGGTCTTTACGATTTCCCAAGGCGAAACCCTGTATTTCGATTTCGCTTTCGAGATGGACCCGGAATGGGACGCGGATCACATAAGCACGCTGGTGTTCTGTCAGGATGATGCGGACAGGTCCGTTATCCAGGCTGCATCCACAAAGCCTCGCCTGCCGGTCTGGGGCCGTTATTGGGCCGCCGAGCGGGGCCGGGTAGTGCTTCCCGGCCACGGCGTTCAGTTCCCCGCTACGTTCACCAACCTGGGTACCGGTGTGGACACCTTCGATCTGGATCTGATCTCCGGCATGCCTGCCGGCTGGTCGGCCCAGTACCTGGTCTCCGGCGGTTCTCAGGTCGCAAATGCGGTTGTGCTGGAAAGTGATAGTTCCTGCACGATCGAGACCGACATGGTATGCGGCTATGAAGCCGGTACCGGCGAATGCACGGTCACCCTGACATCGAGACGCGATCCTTCGTTTGCCCGAAGCCTCAGGTTCTTTGCCATCTCCGGCGTGTGCGCACTTCTGATTGACGATGACGGCGGGATGGGCCTCGAGGCCTATTATGCAGCCGCGCTGGATTCAGTGGGAGTAGTCTGGGGGCACTGGGACCGCAGCATCGCCGCGCCCTCGCTCTCGGATCTGACCAAGACCGAGTTCGTGATTTGGTTTACGGGCAGCTACTTCCCTACGCTTGAAACCCTCGACCAGGAACTTATTGGGACCTATCTCGATGGGGGGGGAGACCTCTTCATCACAGGGCAAGATATCGGGTATGCCCTGAACTATGTCAATGGCGAGGAATACTCAACCGAAGCGGTGGATTTCTATGAGACCTATCTTCACTCCTCCTGGATGACGTCAAGTTCACTCCTCTGGCAGGTCTCGGGGAGAAGCGGTGATCCCATAGCCGACGGCCTTACACTGAGCATAGAAGGCGGGGACGGAGCGGATAATCAGGATTATCCGGATGTCATAGATTCCATCGGACCCGCCAACGTGATCTTCGACTATGCCGGCGATCCCTTGAAACATGGCGGCATAAGATACGATTCCGGCACATACAAGCTTGTTTATCTCTCTTTCGGTTTCGAGGCCATATCGACTCAGGCGGACCGGGAACTGCTGCTCTCAAGGATAGTCGACTGGTTCGGCAAGACCTCCGGCGTGGAACCGCCCCCGGCTGCCGCCGCGGTCTCGCTATGTCCGAACCCCGCCGTCACCTATCTCAACATAGCCTTCTCGGGCAGCTCCACCGGTAGCACAGTCGAGATCTATGATGTCCGCGGCAGGCTCGTCAAGCATCTGGGATCGGTGCGGGGTGGGACCCTGACCTGGGACCTCATGGACCAGGCTGACCGGAGGGTGGTTCCCGGAGTCTATTTCGTCTCGGTCTCGACAGCCGACCGTGCCACCCGGAAGAAAGTCATCCTCACAAGATAGGGCGCTCAGGTTGGTCGTCTCGGAACTGACGGCGCCACGTGGACCTTCTCCACCGGACTTGTCGTTTGTGGCTTAGTCACCGCCCCGGCGCCGGACGGATCCCTCCGGCCGCACTTGGAGAAACGGCTTTGCCGGACGGCTGCTGCCCGTTATATTCGTAGTTGAGGGGACGTGAAGGCAGGAGACCGTAAACACGGGGATGTATCTGTGGTTTTTTCGCCGCGTATGCAAAGCATGGCATCTGCAGGAAGACCGGGACGCGTTCACGGCAGGGCAGTCGCGGGCTTTGTCATCATCTCCATTGTCGCCGTGTTCGGCCTCTATTCAGAAGCCGCATGCTCCCAAGATGCTTCCAGTGTGATTCTCATTATCATAGACACCGTCAGGGCCGACCACCTCGGCTGCTACGGTTATGAGAGGGAAACCTCTCCCAATATCGATGCCTTCTCGAAGGAGTGCGTCCTCTTCAGGAATGCCATCTCGCTTGCCCCATGGACCACCCCGGCCATAGCCGGCATGTTCACCGGCCAGTTTCCGCGTGTTCTTGGTTACGACGCGGAGGCTGTGATGGTGGACGACAAGGTGCTGTGCCTGGCGGAGATATTCCGGAACAACGATTATGCGACCGCCGGTGTGATCTCCCACATATTTGTCTCCGCCGATCTTGGGTTCGATCAGGGTTTCGACTCCTTCGATGAGGAAAACGCCCAGGGGCATGGGCATATCTCGTCCCCGTCTGTTACCGACAAAGGCATCGCCTTCGTGGATGCCAACAAGGACAGGAAGTTTTTCCTCTTTCTCCATTACTTCGATCCGCACTGCGACTACATCCTTCACGAGCAGTACGATTTCTTCCCCGGCTATCAGGGCGATCTCTACAGCGGTCAGCCCATTGCCGACCTGAGAGAAGCCGCCCGGCACATGACCGCCGAGGACCGGCGCTACCTCAATGCGCTTTATGACTCGGAGATCCGGTTCACCGATGAGCATATAGGACGGCTCCTCCGGCACCTGAAGGACATAGGAATATACGAGGACCTTACCATTGTGGTCACCGCCGATCACGGCGAGGCTTTCCTGGAGCGTGGGGATGACTGGATCGGTCACACCAAGAATGTCTATCAGGAGCTCATACATGTGCCCTTCATGATCAGGCTTCCCGGCAAGGGCGACGGTCGTAGCGTGGACGAGACAGTGAGCCTGCTGGACTTCATGCCTACCGTAGTGGCCGCTTCAGGCCTCGAGGTGCCCGAGGGCTACAAGCACGATGCCGTGAATCTCCTGGGCGGTGGGGAAGAAGCCGCCAGGGAGTTTGTCTTCAGTGAGACCGGGCGATGGGGCAAGCAGCAGACCTTGATAAGCGGCGATTGGAAAGTGACCAACGATCAGATTGCCGGGAAGACGCTGCTCTTCGATCTTGGCCGCGACCCCGGTGAGACGCGCGATGTCGCCGGTGATAACGATGATGTTTTCAGGCGGCTGCGCGCGAAGCTCTTCGAAATGGACTACGATCTCAGAATGTCGAGGTCCAAGTTCCGCGCGCGAACGCCTAAGCTGTCCCCGCAGCAGGTTGAGAAGTTGAAATCGCTGGGCTACATTCGTTGATCCCTCTTGGGGCTGAGTTGCTTGACTTAGGTCCCTGCTTGGTTTAGGTTGGTCGTAAGAAAACAGGACTTCAAGAGCTAGGATTTCGGATTGAAAATCCTCCTCATCGCCCCCGGCAGGGGCAAGAAGACGGCGAGAGGCATGAGCGGGAGGGCCTTCCAGGTCCCGCCCCTGGCCCTCGGCATACTTGCTCGACTGACACCCCTTGAATACGAGATCGAACTTGTGGACGAGAATCTCCACGACGTGGATTTCTCACGAGTCCCCGATCTTGTGGCAATCACCTGCCTGACGGCCTCGGCCCCCCGGGCTTATGAGATATCCAGAAGGTTCCGGGAACTCGGAGTAAAGGTGGTCTTGGGCGGCATACATCCATCGGCGGTCCCCATGGAGGCCATCGAGCACGCAGATTGTGTAGCCATCGGGGAAGCGGAAGGTGTCTGGCGCCGGCTGCTCGATGATTTCCGGACCGGGCAGCTCAAGAGGTTCTACAAGGGAAAGAGACCTACTTCCTCACAGATAGCGGTCCCCAAGCGGGACATCTTCGATACCCAGGGGTATTTCCTGAAGGGAACGGTGCAGACCTCGCGTGGCTGTCCATTCGGCTGCGACTTCTGCAGCGTCCAGCGCTTCTTCGGCAACACGTTCCGCTTCAGATCGGTGGCCTCTGTCGTGGACGAGGTGAAGGCACTGGCCACCAAGTTTGTGACTTTCGTCGACGATAACATTGCCGGGAGCTATCCTTATGCAAAGGAGCTCTTCGCCGGACTTGCCCCGCTCAATATCAGATGGATCTGCCAGGCCCCGATCTCGATCGGGAAAGACCTCGCCTTCCTGAAGCTGATGCACAAGGCCGGTTGTAGGGGCGTTTTCGTGGGCTTCGAATCCATCATGCCCGCCTGCCTCAAAGAGGTAGGCAAGAGCGTAAACGTGGTGGACAAGTTCGGGGACTACATAAAGCGTATTCATGACAGCGGCATAAGCATAGAGGGGGCCTTCATCTTCGGGTTCGATCATGATGACAAGGGTGTGTTCGAAAGGACCTTGGAGTATATCAACAGGGCGAGGATAGATTTTGCCCAGTTCGGTATCCTGACTCCTTTCCCGGGGACGAAGCTCCAGCAGCGGCTGAACCGGGAGAAGCGCATCGTGACTATGGACTGGGAGAAATACGACATAACCAACGCGGTGTTCGAGCCGGCGAGGATGACGATACGAGAGCTCAATGAAGGCCGCCGATGGGTGGAAGACGAGTTCTACTCATTCAAGGGGACGGTGCGGCGGGTGTTCGGTTTGGGTAGGCGCGCCCGCTATCTCCTTCCCATGCTCATTCTTAACGCCAGCTACCGTCAGTACATCAAAGCCTTCAGATAGTCCCGTGTGCATGACGTCGCCATCTTGGCAGTAGCCGCACCCACCGGCGCGGGGCCTGCATCTGATTCATTCCGACCTTCTCCCGGCCCTAAGCACAACCGGTCCTCCTCCACCGGTGGAGGTAACCCGATCCGTTACCTTTCCGGGTTCTCCGCCCTAGAAAGCCCTTGACTTTAGGTGCAAAAGGTGAGAAATAAGATAGGCTATACAAATGTGTCCTTCGCCGGTTGTGGTGACTTGAGGCACGGCCGGAGACAGGGCACGTTTCAACGTTGACCAGGGAACCTGAAGCATTGAGGAGGTGCTATGAAGCTCAAGTCGAAGTTGAAGGAGAAGATCGACGCGTGGCGTCCGCGAACCACCAAGCTCCTCAAAGAGCATGGCGATACGAAAATATCCGACGTCACAATCGCTCAGGCGATCGGCGGCGTCCGTGGGGTGAAGTGTCTCGTTACCGACATCTCGTATCTTGACCCTCTTGAGGGTATTCGCTTCCGTGGTCATACTATTCCGGAAACTCTTGCTGCGCTGCCGAAGCCCAAGGGTGCGGAGATGCCCTATGTCGAGGGTCTGGTGTGGCTTCTTCTGACAGGTGATTTTCCTACAGAAGCGGAAGCCCTTGAGCTCGTCGACGAATTCAAGAAACGCTCAACGACTCCGAAGTATGTCTTTGACATGCTCAAGGCACTCCCGAAGGATTCCCATCCTATGGCTATGTTCTCCGCGGCCATCGTGGGGATGCAGAAAGAATCCGCCTTCGTCAAGGCATACAACGCAGGCACCAGCAAGATGGATTACTGGGAGTCTACGTTAGAGGATGCCCTGAATCTCTGGGCGAAGCTCCCCCAGATAGCAGCGTTCATCTACAGGTGGAAATATAAGAACGGCGACATCATCGATCCGAATCCCAAGCTGGATATGGGTGCCAACTTTGCTCATATGATGGGGATCGACAAGCCTTACGATGATGTGGCAAGACTCTACTTCATTCTGCACAGTGACCATGAGAGTGGAAACGTCAGTGCTCACACCGGGCACCTGATCGCCAGCGCCCTTTCCGACATGTACTATGCCGTGTCGGGATTGATGAACGGTCTGGCCGGACCGCTCCACGGTCTTGCGAATCAGGAAGTGCTGAGCTGGATCCAGGGTGTGATGGACAAGATGGGTGGCAAGATCCCCAACGAAGAAGAGATGAAGAAGTTCGTATGGGATACGTTGAACTCGGGCCAGGTGATTCCCGGCTTCGGTCATGCGGTGCTCCGGAAGACAGATCCCCGGTACCAAGCGCAGCGTGAGTTCTGCCTCAAGCACCTGCCGGAGGATCCCATTTTCAAGTTCGTCGACGGTCTTTACAAAGTCGTGCCGCCGATTCTCGAGGAGCAGGGCAAGGCCAAGAACCCATGGCCGAATGTCGACGCTCAGTCGGGAGTCATTCAGTGGTTCTACGGCTTGAGAGAGTATGATTTCTACACGGTTCTTTTCGGCATCGGCCGTGCTCTCGGCGTTGCCTCGAACATCGTTTGGGATCGTGCTCTCGGCTATCCGATCGAGCGCCCGAAGTCGGTGACTACGGCCATGCTCGAAGAGATGGCGAGCAAGAAGTAATGAGCATGTAGCGTCGGGTCTCCATGCCCGACGCCGGTCGGGGTCTCCATGCCTGGCTGCAACTTGATAAGGGGGTACCCACCGGTACCCCCTTATTGCTTTGGGGCCCGCGCAGTCTATGTAGCGTCGAGTCTCTGCGCCCGACGGCCTTCGTCGTGGGTGGAACCACGACGCTACGCAGTGCTCCGCATCTGAATGCTTCTGCACAGCCTGCCCCTATAGAGTCGGGCTTCCATGCCCGACGTCGCGCGGCTGGGTGCCCGGCGCCGGTTCGACTTGCCCTGAGCATCTCGGGGTGCTATAGGTAGCTGAGCACCTGATCACTGCTCAGGCTTACTGGTCGGGATCAATCCGGACCGAACAGGAGGAAGAAGATGAAGCGATTCAAGATACCGGTCGTCCTGTGGCTTGTTCTTTTGACTGCTCCGGCATGCGTGACGGCCCAGGAGGACCTCACCGACCCATACGAGATCTTCGCCAGGCACTATGAGGCTGTGGGAGGTCTCGACAGATTCAAGGCTGAGAAGACGAGCCACTTCGAGGGTAAGGTCTCGATCTTCGGGATGGAAGGAATGGTGAGGCAGTGGGATCAGCATCCGAATAAGAAGCGCCAAGAACTCGAGCTCCCCGTTTTCGCCTATGTCACAGGAGACAACGGTGAGTTCAGCTGGGTCGTGGACCAGAACGGCAAGCTGCAGATACAGAAGGATGAGACAACGCTCAAGAAGCGGCAAGTGGAAGCCCTGCTTGCCGACTACGATTACCTGAATCCTGACTCTGAAGTATTCACTCTGACATGCGAAGGGGTGGAGCCCGTCGGCGACGAGGACTGTTATGTTGTCCGGATCGCCAACAACATAAGCGAGACCGTGAGGAAGGTGTATTTCAGAAAGTCAGATTTCTACGAGGCCAAAAGCGTCATCATCGAGCCGGATCATGAGATGCACACGATCAACTCGGATTTCCGCGAGGTCGACGGCAAGATCATCCCCTTCCGGCACGAGGTGGAGATTTTGCCCATCGGCCAGTCGCAGACCGTCGAGATAACGCTTTACGAATCCAATATCGAGATCGACCCCTCACTCTTCGAGCCTCCGGAAGAGGAGCCGGAAGACTTCCGTTTCGTCGAGGGGACTAGTGCGGAGGACATACCTTTTGAGTACCTCGGCGACCACATCTATCTCGATGTGACCATCAACTGCGAGAAGCGCCGCTGGTGTCTCGATTCGGGGGCGGCCATAACCGTGATCGACTCAGCCTTCGCCGCCGAGCTCGGTCTGGAACCCAAAGGCGAGACCAAAGGTTACGGTGCCGGCAAGACCGTCAGACTGGCCTTCATAGAGATCCCCGCCTTCACCCTGGAGGGTATAGAGTTCAACGCTCAGCAGGCGGCGGCCCTGTCGATAGCCGGACTTTTCAAGAAGGGCGGCATCGAGGTGGCTGGAATCCTGGGTTATGATTTCCTTTCCCGTTTTGTGACCAGGATAGATTTCGCCAATCGAAAGATATCCTTCTATCATCCTGGTGGATTCAATTACAGCGGACCCGGCCAGGTCATCGAGGCACCGCTTGAGAACAACCTCTTCCACCTGCCCATGACGGTCGATGACCAATACTCGGGTGTGTGGGCGCTTGACATCGGCGCCGGCGGCGGCAGCTTCTTCTATCCGTTTGCCGAGGAGCACGGCTTCCTGGACGAGAAAGGGTTGGAAGGGCTCGCAGGCGGGGCCGGGGGATACTTCAAGATCAGGGTATCGGAATTCGAATCGGTCGAGCTCGGGGGGTTCGTTCTGACAAACCAGTTGCTGAGCATGCCGCTCGGGGAGGGAGGGGTGTTGGGAAGCCGCGATGGTGCGGGCATTTTGGGCAACAGCATTCTTCGCCACTTCGTGCTTTATCTTGACTACGAGCGCCAGCAGGTGATCCTCGAGAAGGGCGTCGACTTCGGCCGAGATTTCCCCCGCGGCAAGAGCGGCCTGGGAATTCAGATGAACGATGACGACGATATGCAGGTTCTATATGTCTCACCCGGGACACCGGCCGAGAAGGCGGGCTTCGAGCCCGACGATATCGTCACGTCCATAAACGGCATCGCGGTCGAGCATCTCGCCGGGTTGCTTGCTGTAAAGGAGCTTTTCGAAGCGGAAGCCGGCACCGAATATACGATCGGCATAATACGGGACGGCAAGGCCATGACGGTGGGCCTGACCCTGGAGGATCTCTTTTAGCCTGACTATTCACGGATAACTGGTCCGGGCTAGACCCCTTCTACGGCGATGATTGAGAGGGTTGCCGCGCCTTCACGAAGGCGCTTGACCTCCTGATAGTCCTCGGAGTTGTAGAATTCCTTGGCTCTCGCAAGCGATGGGAATTCGACCAGGGCTAGTCTGCGGTTCTCGTCCGGACCCTCCAGTGTCGTCTTCTCACCGCCCCGGACAATGAACCTGCCCCCGAACTTGGCTATGACACCCGGTGTCTCAGCCATGTACTTCCTGTACTGCTCCGGGTCGGTCACTTCGATCATCGCTATGATATATCCGGCCATCTCACCTTCCTCTTTTCTCAGGGGGCTCTCATTCACAGCCTGTCACAACCGACTATAAACACGGAATCCCATCACGCCCACCGTTCATTTCCTGCCGGGCAGGGACTCCGGGTCCGATCACTTCTTTTTCAGCACAATCTGTTCCCGCACATGTTGGCCCGCGGACATGGCCACCCCCTGCTTCGAGACGGTCTCGTAGCCCTGAAGCGAGCACTCCAGGTCCCAGGTGCCGGGGGGAATAAGCGTGCGCACGAAGATGCCTTCCCGGTTGGTCTGTGCCCTGTAGACCTGGCCGGCAACTTCGGGTTTGATCACTATCATCGCGCCGTGCAGGGGGGCGCCGTCTTTATCCCTCACCTCGCCGGTCAGGATAGCCGTATTGGGGAAGTCGGGATCATCGAGACCTACAATCTGTACGTTTACAGGCAGCGTGATCTCGGCGGGACCCTCGAGCCCCGCGATCTCCCACATCTGCATCTTCTCAATCAGTGATTTGGGAAGATCGTCATTGCCTGTCTCATTGCTCACCACATCGGCAGACGTCAGCCGGCCGCCCTCCCAAGTCATCCTGATCTCGACCACTCCGTTTATGGTGTGGTCCTGGTGGTGATAGCGCATGGTGACATCATGGAAGTCATCGAAATGCTCCTGGAGGTATGCCACGTAGGTATTCCAATTCAGGGTATCCGCGGCCGTATAGGCCGGGGCTTCCGACGTATCTTCGGCATGCCGGTCATCCGTCTTCCCACCGCAGGACAGACAGCAAACGACTATCCAGAGAGTCATTGACCAGGCAAGCCGGCCGACCTTTGTTCTCATGAACGCCTCCCATTGCTCTTCTGCTCTTCATTGCAGCGCCTGGAGGAGTATAACCCATGTCAGCCCCGGTGGTTCAAGCCTGCCTCTAGTACGCGGTACTTGGAAGGGAGGAGATGCTGTGTCCCACGTTCTTCCGGTGTGAATTGCTTCTGTCCTTGCCACATGGTACCATTGGGACAGGCATGCAACGTCCGATTCCTGAGAAAGCGGAGGGATCAGTGCGATTCCGGCTAGGACCGGTTGCCGATTGGTGTTCCACAGACCGGGGCGGGCTTGTTGTCCGGGCGGCGCAGGCGAGAATAGTGTCCCTTGCGGCAGTGCTCTGCTTCGTCTGGTTCATAGCCGGGGCGCGTCCCGGAGTCGGTGAGGAAGGCGCCGTCGCGGCACCCCATGCCCGCGGCGATTCCGTCCCGGCAGCCGGGTTTATAATAGGTGCGGACATATCCTTCCTCCAGGAGATCGAAAACCACGGCGGCGTCTTTAGAGAGAACGGAAGTGCGAAGAACCTGCTGGATATCCTCAGCGACCACGGGTTCAATTACGCTCGCCTGCGGCTCTGGCATACCCCGCCGGCAGGCTACTGCGGCCTCGACAGTACGCTCGTCATTGCAGCGAGGATCAAGGCGGCAGGCCTGGGCCTGCTGCTGGACTTGCACTATTCGGACACATGGGCGGATCCGGGTGCACAATCCAAGCCTCATGCCTGGGAGGGCCTGGCCTTCGACTCCCTCAGGGACAGCGTGTACGAATACACGCTTGTTGTCATCAGTCGGTTGAAGGGCAGGAATGCGCTGCCGGACATGGTGCAGATCGGCAACGAGATCACATGCGGCATGCTGTGGGACGACGGCCGCGTTTGCGGTACTTCGGACACGCCGGAGCAATGGGCGAAGCTGGGGGACCTGATAGCTGCCGGCATTGAGGGTGTGGATGCGGCCCTCGGGCCCGGCGATTCGACCCGGATCATGATCCACATAGACCGGGGCGCCGATATAGGAGGCGCCACCTGGTTCTTCGACAATCCGGCGATCCAGGGGATCGACTTCGATGTGATAGGCCTTTCGTATTACCCGTGGTGGCACGGCACGCTGGATGAAGTGGAAGCGACTCTCGATTCGCTGGCCCGGCGTTACAACCGGGACGTCATTGTGGTCGAAACCGCCTATCCCTGGACACTCGACTGGTACGATGACACGCATAACGTCATAGGGCTTCCGGAACAGCTTCATCCGGGATATCCCGCTACGGTGGGCGGTCAGGAGGATTTCCTTGCCGACCTCATGGATATCATAGTGACAACCCCGTCATGCAGGGGCCGTGGCGTCTTTTACTGGGCGCCGGAGTATATCCCGGTGCCCGGCATGGGTTCTCCCTGGGAGAACCTGACCCTGTTCGACTTCGATGGGGATCTGCTTTCCTCGATTTCCGCCTTCGAATGGAAGGGGTCGGGGCGGCGTAGTCCATAGCGCAGAAAGGGTCTGAGAAATGAGTGCATCTTTCAAGGTGCATGCAGCAGGCTCACTCCGGCCCCGGGTTCTTGCAGCCCTCTTCTTGATGGGATTCGCCGGCATGGCAACCTCCTCTGCCCGGAGCCAGGATCAGGGCCCGGCCGGGGTCACCAGAGCCAATTATGACCTTGCCTCCCGCTTTACGGCGAGCGGGCTTTGGTCCATGTTCAGGGATACCACGGTTCGGCCTGTCTGGCTGGAAAAGGGAAGGCGGTTCTGGTATCCGCTTCGGATGGGCACCGTGATCAAGTTCTTCATGGTGGACGTCGACAAGCGCTCGCGGGTGGAGGTGGTGGTCGATCTCAAGCCTGTGGGCTCGAGCCTGGTCGAATTCACCCTTGAAGGCCGCGAGTACCAGCTCGACACGGTGACCCAGCAAGTCACGAGGCTTGACCCCAAGCGGGGTCTCTACCAGGTCTGGGAGACGCCCTCACCCGACCGGAAGCTGGCAGCCTATGCGAAGAACCACAACCTGGTCATCCGAGACCTGGCGGGCCCCGGGGGGGAACACCGGATCACACGAGATGGGGAGAGGTTTTTCAGTTTTGCGGAGCCCTCCGATTACTTCTTCACCGATGAGGTCCAAAGGACGGACGACAGCGCCCGGGCGGCCGAGGTCTTCTGGGCCCCCGATTCCAGGAAGCTTGTGGCCACCAGACTCGACGTGCGCCATTACCGCGATGTCGGGGTCATAAACTCGCTCGGCGACCCCGCGCCTGAAACCACCATCTTCAAGCAGCGCTTCCCGGGGCAGGCCCCGCCCAGGCAGGAAATCTGGATCTATGACGTCGATACCGACTCGCTGATGGAGATAGCCGCTGACAAGTGGTCGCCGTCCGTGTATGAGGACATTGTCTGGGGCAAAGACTCCCAAAGCCTCTATATGGTGAGGAAATCGCCCGATCACCTGGAAGGCGAACTGCTCAAAGTCGATAGCGCCACCGGCGAGGTCACGGTGCTTATCGCCGAGGCCATAAACGCATTGGTGCTTACCAAGCCGGTGCTGGAGCTGGCCGATGGAGAAGGCCTGCTCTGGTGGTCCCGCAGGGACGGTTACGGCCACTACTATCTTTGCGATACCGATGGGAACGTGAAGCAGCAGGTGACCGCCGGCCGGTTCAACGTGGCCGATGTGCTCGGAGTCGCCGGGGAGGAGCGCCTGCTTTTCTTCATGGCCAATGGGGGCGAGAAACGCCGGAACCCTTACTACGAGCACTTCTACAGCGTGAGGCTCGACGGCCGGAACCTGCGCCTCCTTACCTATGAGGACGCTCACCACGAGGTCTATCTTTCTCCGTCGCACGACTGCTTTGTGGACAACTACTCCCGTGTCGATGAGCCTCCCAGGTCCGTGCTCCGGGATGTAGCCGGTGATCTCATCATGGAGCTTGAAGCGGCCGATATATCGCGCCTCAGAGATGCCGGCTGGAAGCCGCCCGAGGTGGCCACAGTCAAGGCAGCCGACGGCAAGACCGATCTTTGGGGCGTCATTTGGAAGCCCTATGACTTCGATCCCGACCGCAAGTACCCCATCATCTCATTTGTCTATCCCGGTCCGCAGGACGAGCTGGTGCCGCTCACCTTTCAGGGTGCGCTCGACAATGACGCCCATCTGGCCCAGTACGGGTTCATCGTGGTCCACTTTGGTAACAGGGGGGGCTCCTATAAGAGGTCGCTCGAATACAGTGAGTACTATCGCGGCAACCTCCGCGACTATCCCGTGGAGGACAACCGGGCGGTGATAGAGCAACTCGGCCGCCGCCACGCCTGGATAGACATGGACCGCGTCGGCATCTGGGGTGGTTCGAGCGGCGCCTATGCGGCCGTTACGGGGATGCTCACCTTTCCCGATTTCTACAAGGTCTGTGTGGCCAGGTCGGGGCCGCATGACCCTGCGATCTATCACGCCTGGTGGAGCGACCAGTTCCAGGGTATGTCCAGGTCGACTTCCGAAGACGGTTCGACGCTGTGGATAACCGACCGGGCCCGGTCGAACCTCGAGCTGGCCGGCAATCTCAGAGGCCGTCTCCTTCTCATCCACAGCGAGATGGACCAGAATGTCCATCCAGCACATTCGGCCCGGTTGGCACAGGCCCTTATGGCTGCTAACAAGCGCTTCGACTATTTCGTCGTTCCCGGGGCCGGCCACGGCTGGGGCCCGAACTGGGCCTATGTGCAACGCATGATATGGACCTACTTCATCCACAACCTCATGGGGGATCCCCGCTGGGACGTGGATATCTTTGACGACTTCGACGGCTGAGTTGGGCTCGAAAAAGCCGCGGTGGCCCGGTTTGGCCCGCGCCGGAGGCCGCAAGCCGACGCAAGGGCGCGAGATGAAGGAGGGGGATGCTTGAGTACGGCAGGAAAGGCTGTAACGGCGGCGGTTTCGTTGGCTCTACTTTTCGTTCTGGTCTTCGTTGTCTTTGCTCCACGAACCGATGATTCCGAGCGTAAGGCGGGCGACGCCGCCCGGTTTCTGGAGAAGTTCCGGGCCCTGCCGTATGCTATGTTCGGCGATGAGGAAGTGGATTCCGCAAGTTCGGGCGTCATATTCCATGATCCATCAAGATCGTACCCAGGTTACAACTTCTATGCATCCAAGGTCGCGCCCAGGGTTTGGCTTCTTGATATGGCCGGAAACGTCGTCCACCAGTGGGCGAGCGAGGAGGCGGGCAGACTTGTATATGCGATCATGCTCGCAAACGGTGACGTCCTTGCGCTGTATCGCTACTTCGGTCTTGAGAGGTTCGACTGGGACTCAAGACCGCTCTGGCGAAAGCACGTCAAGACCCACCATGATGTTTCCGAACTTCCCGACGGTTCCCTCTATACGCTCTCTGCGGAGACCATACTGCACCGTGGGCTCCAGGTGCGATTTCCTGTCATCTTGCATCTCTCCCCGAGCGGTGATGAGGTCGGTCGCTGGTCGAGTTACGAGCACATGGATGAGATAAAGCGTGTCTTCGACAGGCGCTCCTTCCTCGATACCGTGCTCGATAGCCTGCTTGCCGAAACCGATTCCGTGGCACTCTACGGCATGCTGAGACAGCCGGACGCCGACGAACGAGTGGGGGCGGCAAAGGAAAAGAGGTTAGACTATTTCCACGTGAATACGGTCGGAGTCCTGCCGGCCACGCCGGCCGGGCTGGCGGACGAACGCTTCAAAGAGGGCAACCTTCTCATGTGCTTCAGGAACGTCAACCAGATCGCCGTGCTCCATCCTGAGACCTGGGAGGTCCTTTGGGCATGGGGCGAGGGGGAACTTGAATGGCCGCACGACCCGACAATGCTCGAAAACGGCAATATACTTGTCTTCGACAACGGCGTGGAACGTAAGTACTCCAGGGCGGTGGAGCTTAATCCCCGAACCGGCGACATAGAGTGGCAGTTTGTGGCCGATCCGCCGGAGAGCTTCTACTCGGACGTCGAGGGCTCGGCTCAGCGGCTTCCGAACGGCAACACCCTGATATGTGAGAGTACAAGGGGTAGGGTGTTCGAGGTGACAAGAGGCGGCGACGTGGTCTGGGAGTGGCGCAATCCCGAAATAGACCGGGGGCGTCGGGCCCGGATCTACAGAATGATGCGCCTGCCAGCGGACCTGATCGATCCGCTGCTCGAGGGAGAGAGTCCAGCCCGGCATTAGTCTCCGGCCCTGCGGCTCTGGTGGTGGCCAGGCCGGGGCCTTCGGGGAAACAGCTTGACAACAAAGTCTACTATGTCTATAATGTCTATGTAGTTGATAGACTTTATGCACAATGTAGAGGCAGGCGGATGACGGCTCGACTCGGGTTCTCGCTTCACCAGTCCTTTTACACGGTCGGTTTGTACGGGTGTCGGGGACCGAGCCCTTCCGGAGCGACCGTGAACGCCGTATAGGAGTGTTCAAGAAAGGCGGAATCCAATGGCTGGATTTCAGATCGCCGTCGCAAGCGCGAAGGGTGGTACTGGTACGACCACGATCGCGGTCGCACTGGCCCTTGCCGTTGCGAGGAGATTCCCGGAAACCCAGCTCCTTGACTGTGATGTGGAAGTCCCCGACGCAGGCCTGTTCCTCGGCCCCACGATTGAGAAATCCACTCCGATAACTGCCGAGACCCCGGAGATTGCAACCGATCGATGCACAGGTTGCGGTGAGTGTCAGGCGGCATGCCAGTATAACGCCATCCGGGTTGTGGCCGGAAAGGCAGAGTTGCAGGCCGAGGGCTGCAACAGCTGCGGCTATTGCAGGCTTGTGTGCCCTGTGGATGCCATCGTCGAGCGTACAGGCCGTATAGGTATCGTGGAAAGCGGAAGCAGGGAGAACATTGTCTTTCACAGGGGAAGTCTGGACATGGGGCGGCCCTTGAGCGCACAGCTCATTCGCGGCTTGAAGGCAATTGCACGTGCAGACATTCCGACCATACTTGACTGCGGTTCCGGAACAACCTCGAATGTGATACGCAGTATAAGGGGGAGCGACTACTGCATCATTGTTGCCGAGCCGACGCCCTTCGGATTACATGATCTCAGACTGATGACGGGGGTGATCGGCGAAATAGGCGTTCCGGCCGGGATCGTCATAAACAAGGACGACTCCTCGAGCTCTGAGATGGATGAGTTCGCTGCCGGCGCAGGCATGCCGGTTCTCATGCGGATCCCCTTCAAGAAGGAGATCGCTGCTCTGGGTGCCAAGGGTGTGGCCCTGACCGAGACCGCCGACTCCTGGGATCAGGGCTTCTGGGATTTGTATGAGCAGATTGTGAGGGCCCGATGAAGAAGCCAATCGAGATAGCCGTGGTAAGCGCGAGGGGCGGGGAGGGGAAAACCTTACTGGCATCTTCGTTGGGCAAACTCATCGAGGGCAGGGTGATGGCGGACTGTGATGTCACCGCACCCAATTTGCATCTTCTTCTCAACCCAAGTCTTATGACCGAAGGCGTCTTCCTGGGTGACAGACACGCGGTCCTGAACATGGCCCTCTGCAATCAATGCGGCGAGTGTTTCAGGGCCTGCAGGTTTGATGCCGTAAGAGAAGGGGATGTGCCCGAGGGCTGGCTCTACTCCATAGATACTCTGGCCTGCGAAGGTTGTGGGGTATGTACTCATGTATGCCCCCGAGGAGCGCTGGAGCTCACCACCTCACCCGCCGGGGCCTGGTATGTATCCACCTCCGCCCTGGGCCCGTTTGTCCATGCCCGTCTGGCTCCGGGCCAGAGGAATCCCGCCGGGCTTGTGAGAATAGTGAGACGAGAGGCGAGGCGGGTCGCCGGCCTGGAGGAGAAGAGGCTCATAATAGTAGATGCTCCGGCCGGTACGGGGGCCTCCGTCACGGCCGCCATAGCTGGGGCCGAGCTGGCGCTGGTAGTGGCTGAGCCGACCGTGTCGGGGACCTATGGTCTGCGGAAGGTGATCGATCTCATCCAGAGGCACGGGGTGGCCGCCGTCTGTGTTGTGAACAAGCATGATGTCGAACCGGAAATCACTGTGGATATGGAGAACTACTTCGGACGGGCGGGAATTCCGCTCATAGGGAAGATCCCTTTCCGTCACAAAGTCGGCGAGACCGTCAGGGGCCTGGGGTTCGCCGTTGATCTCGCCGACGATCCGGCAGCTCAGGAGATCCGAACGATAGGCGACAGGATAAGCTCGCTGGTCAAGACATATGAGCATGACCAGGCAACCGGAGCCCTATAGCATGATCAACCGCCGTGGGGCATCTCCGTCTCGCGGCCCGGGTTGCCACCGGCGAGCATTGAAGGATTGACATGGGCAATAGGATCATAACGAGGTGAAGAGAGCATGACGGAACTTGCCAGGATCTTGGTTGTGGACGATGAAGCGCCGGTCTGCAAGGCCGTGGCGAGCGCCCTCGCAACGGAGAAGCACATTGTCGATACGGCACTCAGCGCTGAGGAGGCCCTTCTGAAGGCGGAGGCATCACGGTACGATGTTGTGATAACAGATCTAAGTATGCCGGGCCTGAGCGGCATGGATCTCCTCAAGATCGCCGCGGAGAGGATGCCTGATACCAAGGTGATCATGATCACAGGCTTCCCATCCGTCAAATCCGCAGTAGAGGCGATGAGACTCGGGGCATTCGACTTCATACCCAAGCCTTTCACCCCGAAGGAGCTTCGCAGCCTCGTATCAAGGGCCCTGGCAAGCAAACGCTATAAGGGGAAGGTCGAGGTAGCGCCTCCGGCCGGTCTCCACTGTATTCCCGAAAACTCGTGGGCGGCTCTGGCCGGCGACAAAGTGCGGGTAGGCATACATCACGTTTTTCTGAAAACCATCCCCGATGTCACTTCCCTCAAGCTTCCAGCGCAGGGCGAGATGAGATATCAGGGGGAGGCATGCGCCGAGGTGACCGATTTCACCGGACATGTGCACAAGGTGTGGGCGCCCGTAAGCGGACGCATCGTCGATGTAAACGACGGCATCATCGGCGACTATTCCGCGCTTCTCGATGATCCATACGGTGAGGGCTGGCTTTTCCTCATAGAGCCTACCGATCTCGAGGACGACCTCAAGAACCTGGTGTCGGTAGGTCCATAGTAAGACAGCAAAGTCATCCGCGACAACCGGTTCAAGCATTGCCCCGGCTGCATGTATCGGCAAGTGCAGAATACCCGGGTGAGCATACCTGATCGATCCTGCCGTCCGGCGTCGGATCCGGGCAGAGCCATCGCCCCCTCTTTCTGATTGCGTGTCCATGCCCGCCCTGCCATACCCCACCGCCAATAACTGCCAATAACTCCCAAAATACGCAAGACAGACAGGCGTTTCTCGGTCAAGAGCCAAGAAAGCTCTTATGAGTCCCCAGAACCATGCGATAGGCATAAGGGAGGTTCTCATGTGTCTAAGCGGCCAGCGAGGAGGTATCCGACAATGACAAGACTATATCTTCCCGTGCTTTTCTGTCTGGTATTATTCGTCTGGAGTGCGGCATTCGCCGGCAACACGGCACAGCAGACTGTTACGTTCGAGGTCCAGGCTATCGACGAGATCTCGGTAAGCGGGAATCCGGCTGCGCTCATAGTGAGCACGGCAACGGCCGGGTCCGAGCCTGATGCTGTGACGGACAACGCCACGACGTACTCGGTCACGACCAACGGCACCAACAAGAAGATCACCGGAGTGCTTGACAGCGCTATGCCGGCAAACACGACGCTCCAGGTGAACCTGACGGCCCCGACCGGGGGATCGAGTGCAGGCAGTGTCACACTGTCAGCTTCAGCCGCCGACCTTGTGACCGGAATAACCCAGAGGGCCGAGAGTGGCCTCACCATCACCTACACACTCTCGGCAACGGTGTCCGCCGGGATCGTGGCTTCCGACTCGCGGACAGTCACCCTTACCTTGACTGCCGGAGCCTAGGCTCGGTGACGGAGGTCGGGCCGGCTTAAGGACCTGATCCCCATCCTATTGACAAGTCCGGTAGGAGCGCACATGTGTGGAAAGGAGACCATCGCACCACGCCCGGGAGCAGTACGGGCATGGTATCTCATCGCACTCGTACCCATCCTCGCCTGCATCGGTTTCCCCGTAAGCGGCCATGGACAGGATGTCTCAGCGTCCGGTGGCTGGAGCGAAACGATCGATGTGGGTGATCTCGTGTCCGGGGCCGGGAGCGATCTGACGGATGCCTATGTGAGCAGTGCCTCGGCCACGACGATATCAGTGACCTATGCGGGCTCCTGGCGCATCGACGCGAAACGGACCGACAGCATCTGGCATGCTGACTATACGCTGTTCGGCCAGAGGACCTCCGCCGGATCCGGAAGCGGTTCCATAGCCGGGGGGCTCTCATACCAGAGCATCTCAACCTCCGATGCCACCTTCTTCTCCGGCACCCAAGACCGAAGCAGTGTTGACATACAATACAAACTTACGGGCATGTCGGTTAATGCTCAACCGGCGACCTACAGCACCACAGTGACGTTCACCATGGTCTCAACCGATTGATGAGGAGATTGCTATGAGAAGCGGCCTATTCGCTCTGATCGTGCTCTTGGCCTCGGCCCAGGTATCCTGGGCTGATCTCTCGGTTGTCGGCGGGCTCTCCCGTGAGAAGACTGCCCGGCCGGGAGATTCCTATGAGGGCACCATCGAGCTGAGGAATGACAGCGGGTTTGCCTGCGATGTCAGAGTATATCAGACAGACTACTCGTTTCTGGCGACAGGGGAGACGTTTTACCTGGAGTCCGGCAGTTCAAGCCGTTCCAATGCCCCATGGATCTCGGTCGGCCCGCACTGGCTCACGGTGCCCGGGCACGGCAACGCCTCTCTGCATTATGCCGTCGAGGTCCCGGGCGACTCTATGCTTGCGGGCAGCTACTGGAGCATCATCATGATCGAGCCCAGCGCACTCACCACACAGATTGTAAGAGACAACCAGGGCGGAGCCCGGATAGGTGTCAAGACCCAGCTGAGATACGGCGTCCAGGTCGTGACGGATGTGGGAACCGACGGTACGAGGGAGATCACGTTCCGGGACAGCAAACTGGTCGAGCGCGACGACCTCAGGGTCCTCGAAATAGATGTCGAGAACAGTGGGAACACCTGGATGTCGCCGCTGTTCTCCATCGAGCTCTATGATGAGGACGGTACACACAGACATCATTTCGAGAGCCAACGGCAGCGCATCTACCCGGGCTGCTCGGTGAGGCACAGCGTCGACCTCACGGAAGTCCCCTGCGGCAATTACAAAGTCCTGGCCGTGGTGGACAACAGGGACAAATCTGTCTTCGGCGCGCAGTATGATCTCCGGATCGAATAGTGAGAAACCGATTTGACATATTCCTGCTTTGGGTGCTGCTCGCCGCCGTTCCCGCCTCGCCGAGCCTGGCAGGCGACAGATCGCAGTCGCTTGAGGTAAGGCTTGGCTCCGACGAGATGGTGGAAGCGCAACCCGGGATCGTCTTGAAGGCGAGCGCTCTCGTTCTGAATCACTCCGGCCGGTCGGAGAACATGAACGAGCACCTGAGCCTTCCCGGAGGCTGGGAAGTCCCGCTTCAGGGGTCATCACAATTCCACATGGATGCCGGCGGGCGCGTGGTCAGGCTGCTCGTGCTGCACATTCCTCCGACCTTTCCCGCCGGAACCTATGACGTCACCTATGGTGTCGAGTTCTCAAGCGGCCCCTCAGCCGCCGATACGGTGGGATTTGCCGTGCGGGTGCTCAGGCGGATCGATCTGGATGCCGAGATCATTGCCGGCGATGAGACCGTAATCGCCGGTGAAACATGGCGGGGAAGCCTGAAACTCACGAACAAGGGTAACTGCTTGGTCGCCGCGAGAGTCAATGCGCGTGCCCTGCCCGGTGGCGCGGCCCGGGCCGTCCCCGACATCACCGTACTCAACCCGGCCGCATCGGATACGATCGCGTTGACGCTTAAGACCGACGACGATATCAAGCAGAAGACCAGGTATTCCATAGAGGTCAATGTCGGGCCCGAGGCGAAATGGGGCGACGGCCCGTATGCTCGGGCAAGCGTCTCTATCGGCGTTGTGCCTCGGGTGACGGGCGTGCTTGACAGGTACCACAGGCTGCCGGCGGAGGTCCGGCTTGTAGCGGCGTTGGAGGAGAGGGCCGCACGGTTTCAGGTCGATGCAAGCGGCGCGGGGGCTTTTGATGAAGCCGGAAACCGCAGGGTCGATTTCCTCATGCGCGGTCCGGACATCGAGGATGCGGGACGCTACGGCAGGCGAGATGAATACAGGGTTCACTATGATGACGGTCACAGCGACCTCACGTTCGGCGATGGGACGTATTCGCTGTCGCCTCTGACCCAGAGGTTCGCATATGGTCGAGGTGTACAGGCAGACCTCGATCTTTCGAAGCTCGAAATAGGCGGATTGCACGTGGCCAATAGAGACCTGACTCCGAAGCAGACATGGGCGGGGGGATACCTTGCGCTGAGACCGCACAAGGTCTTCGAAGTCAGAGGCAACTTCCTGACCAAGACCGCCGATTCCACCTTCTGCGATGGGTGCGACAGAAGCAGAGTTTATAGTGTCGAGGCCAAGTTGGCACCCGGCAACAGTTTTGACATGAAGGCCGAATACGGCTTCAGCCGCTATGACGCCGCCGCTGGAATCGAGGACGAGGCCTACCGGGTGGAGTCCCGTGGGCAGTTCCTGAACAAGGTGAGCTACAGCCTTGAAACAGTCCACGCAGGGCCCGACTACGGAGGCTGGTATCGAGGTTGCGATCAGACGACCGGAAGCATCACCGCACGATTCAGTACAACATTGAGGGGACGCCTGCTCTATAATTTCCAGGAGAATAGCCCCAGTGACACGACCGCGACCTCGACGGCGGACCGTGTGCGCAATCTCAGATGCGGCCTTTCATGTCTATCTCCGGCGGGGCTCCGGGTGAACATTGACTATGGACGATTCGAGAGGCGTGACCGCCTGCTTCCCGCAGATCACGATTTCGTGGAGCGGACGGCCATACTCGGACTCGGGAGGGCTTGCGGGCGCTTCAGCCTTCATGCCCAGGCGGAACTCGGGCGGATTGAGGACAGACTTCGGGGTTTGTGGTTGGGCCCTTTTGGCAGGTACGGCCTGTCGGGTACGCTCAGAATCGGCCGGGAGCAGGCCTTCATAGGATATGCCAGGGCCGGGAATTCAAGGTTTACCGATACGCCTGAAAGAGAGAGATCTTTCGGGTTATCCTGGAGATCGCGGCTCGGAGCCCGCATCCGGCTCAACGTTGATTTCACAACGAGCAAGAGAAGCGATCCGCCCGCTCCGTGGAACCACAGCCTGATCTCCAACCTCGCCATCGACCTGCCCAACGGCCACTCGCTCTCGCTCAGAGGACACATCTTCCGGAAGGGGGATGGTGATGATCGGGAATCGGCGCTGTTCCTGGTCTACGGGGTCCCCGCGCGGATACCCACAGCCAGGCTGAAGAGTACAGGCAGCCTGAAGGGGAAGGTCTATGACGCCGAGCTGGCCGGGAAGCCGCCCGTCGGTGGTGTCGTTCTCCTTGTCGATGGCAAGTATGCTGTCTCCGGCGCGGATGGTGAGTTCGTATTTCCCGCGCTCGAACCAGGCGAACACCTTCTCCAGATCGAACAGGAGTCGCTGGGAATCGGTAAGACTACCGCAACCAAGATCCCCCTGGCAATCAATATCGATGGTGGAAAGACGACGGGACTGGAAATAGGAGTCGTGTCGGCCTGCGGGATCACGGGGGAAGCCAGGCTTTTCGCCTTCAAGGGTGGGCAGCCCGCCCAGGTTCAGTATAGAATCATGGAAGATCTCGGCGAGACCTCGGCGGACAGTGTGAACTTGATTGATGGTCCTGATCTCGTGGATGCCGGGGGGGTAAAGGCCATCGTCGAAATAACGAACGGCATTGAAACTCTACGCCAGGCCAGCGACACCGGTGGAAGGTTCAAGTTCGAGCAGATAAGACCCGGGGCCTGGAAAGTCAAGTTCTTCGCCCGCGATCTTCCCGAGCTATATGCCCTCGAGCCGGACGAACTCGATATCAGGCTCGAGCCGGGTGAGGAGTGGCACGTAGTCGCCAAGGCCATGCCCACGATAAGACCCATTCACATGATAAACGGGGGCCGCATCCGGCTCGCCAGTGATCCTCCCGACTGATCGCCGCTGCCGGTTGCATAGCGTCGCCACTTCTGTGACGATGAACGTGTCCGTGATTTTCCTGCTTGAATTGCTCAGGTTCTTTCTCGAATATAGCCGGGAGGCGTTGTTCTCAGGATAAGGAGGTTGCAAGTGGGCGACACGAAACAGGTCATAAAAGGCAAGATGGAAATAGCGGGCTTGATCGGGCCGCTCTGGTTCATGGGTTGGCTCTTCACCATTGGTTTTACCGACCTGTCGATAGGGAAAGCGGTCTGGGCGATTCTGGTCTGGCCCTACTATCTGGGGTCGGCTTTAGGCTGACATCCCCATGTGGCGGAGCCGGCGCGCCCTGGGAAGAGGAGGCCTGATAGGACCTTACCGGCAGCCGACAGGGGATTCCTCCTTGAGGCTGTGAAGAGCAGGTTGGCCTCCAGCGGGAGGCTGGAATAGCAAGTCGTGCATCTGCAGGGTGGGATATTGCCGATGGCATTCGTACCATACTGCGTAAGATCGCACTCTGGCGCTGCCGGTGCCGCCCTAAGTGTATCACAGCACTGGGTGACAAAGCCTTCAGGTGTTATGAAACAGAAGAGCTTCCCCCCGAAACATTGCACATCGGGCATGCCGCACGGCCAGCATTTTCCAATGGTCTCGAGGTATCCGTAGGAGGAGGCCACAGGACGGCCACGCTTTTTCTCATCAATGAGGTGGGCCATAGCATCTTTCATCTGCCCGGCTTCCGGGAAATACCTCCTTGACTTCTCATCGGTATCTTCACTCTGAATCCTCACGGGCTGGAAGAACACAGCCGTGTGGAAGGCTTCCGCTAGATCGATCACCTCGTCGAGTGCTCCGATGTTATGGCTTCCGACGACCGCGAAGAGGCTGAACCTGATATCCCTCGCTGCCATCGCCTCCAGACCCTCGATGACCGCATCATAACTCGAAGAGCGTACCTCATCCTGGACGTGGCGCGGACCGTCCAGGCTCACACTCACCAAAGCCGCGTCACCGATCTCATCCGCTCTTTCGGCGACAAGCACACCGTTGGTCGCAAAAGACATGATCATCCCCGTGCTCTTACCATAGGCAAGGAGTGTACCCAGGTCCTCGCGGAGGAGCGCCTCACCACCATTGAAGCTCCAGAAACGAGTTCCGGCGAGCTTGAGCGCCCTCATAAGACGCTTGATTGCTTCAGTGGATAGCTCAATTTCAGGTATATCATGCCTGGAGCAGTATGCGCATTCCAGGTTGCAGCGATAGGTTATGCAGTGGGTGACCCTTAAGGGTACCGGGTGCCCGGCAAGCCCCTTTAGTACGGACGGGATGCTCCGGGCGAGGGTGTTTCGGTCAAGCAGGCCCGGCCAGATGTTAGCGGTACGCGGCATCCAGTGCTCCCCTGGCGGCCCCCGGCACGGCCCAGCCTCGCTCCGGCGGCAATAGTTCCTCGGCCGGCACTCTCGCCGGCTCGGCCGAGATGCCGAAGGCTTCGGGGTTTAAGTATTCGCCGGCCTTGAATTCACCCGCAGGTGTCTTGTCTTCTTCCACTACAACAGGGTTCTGCTGCGCCCACACGTCATTCCGCACCCCATAGATCACCCACGAGAACTCCTGATTGGCGGCTCCGCCGGCCACGGTCCGCACCGTGAAGCGGCCGTCTTCAATCTGCCCGTCAAGGTACAAGGGCGTGTAGCCGTTTATGCACGTGAGTGCTATCTCCCTGCCTTGCGGATGCACGAGGGCCTCGAAGTATCCCGGGAGCGTCACCGTCGCCACACCGCCATCAAGGCCCGCCCTGCCCTTATAGATGAGGAGCATCTCGGGGCTTTCCGCAAACGCATGGCGGAGGATTTTGTTTTCAGGATCGCCAGGGTGGTCGATCACGAAAGTTCCGCCCGTCTTACTGAGCGTGCCGCTCACATGGACCTTGCCTTTGAAGTACCCGGCATAGGCATTGGCATAACCTGTCGCATCGCCTAAGACAGCCGAGGCGTTGCTGCTGTTATTCTCAATCACCCCTATGACGCCATGTCCCCAGGTGCCCGTGCCGACGCCATAGACCCCGGTACCGTATGTGCCGGTTGCACGACCCCGGACCCCGATGCCATAGGACCCCGACACCCCGCCGTACACACCTCGCCCCTCACTTCCGCTGGCAGAGAAGTAGCCACCGTAGTTGGTTGAGGCCGCCTCCGATGTGGCCACCGCGAAGACACCTCTTCCCATGTCTCCGGCCGACGAGAAGTATCCTCCCATATTCATCACCGCACCTTCCGCAGTGGCTATTCCCCAAACACCCTTCGCATTATCACCTACCCCTACGAAGTGACCGCCCACGCCGAAGCTCACTCCCAATTCCGAGGACTCGCCATAGACACCCCGACCGAATACCCCCGCCCCCTTGAAGTAGCCGCCATAGTGCAATTGGTTCGAAGTCGATGGCGCCTCTCCGTAGACTGCCATGCCTGAGTCGCCCTGCGCCAAGAAGTAACCACCGACGTTGACCTGGTCGCCCGCAGCCGTTGCTTCACCGATGACCGCCCTGGCGTATTCCTCCGAGACGACCGCCTTAACGGTGCCTTCGACCTCGACCTTCTCTGAAGGAGTCGATGTCCCGATCCCCACATTGCCGTCACCGGTTATGGTAAGCCGGTCGGCATCGTTTACACCAATGCGCAGTCTATCGGCGCCGTGGTTGTAGATCAACCAGCCAACCATATTGTCCTCCGGGTCTCCAAAGAGCAGCCCCGGATAGGCATCATTGGGCGAGAGCAGACTGATCCGGGCATTGCCGTCATCTTCGACAACCAGTTCGGATCCGCTATCCGGCGTGGCGCCCGATGCGCCGCCGTGTATGTGCACAAGACTCTGCGGATCGGTTGTTCCCATCCCCACGTAGCCTTCCTCGTCCACATACACTGCATCCGTAGGGTCGCCATCTGCCGCATCAAGCGAATAGGCGTCCCCACTGTCGTTATCGGTGCCATCGGCAAGGCCGGGCGGCACGTTCTTAAGCCGCGTCCAGTCGATGGGATTCGCCGGATCGTTGACAGTCCCCACTACTCCCAACGAGTCCCAGAGCACGTATGCGGCCGGGCTACAGCCTGCGAGGCTGTCACATACCGCCGCCCTATTACAGACGACTGCGCTATCAGAGGCGGCCGCATGGAAGGCGAAGGGGACACTCACTATCTCCCGGCGGGGAGCGAGAATCTCACCGTCGATCACGACCTCAAGCCATACCGGCCCTTCAAAGGCAAGATGGATCTCGGTTTCGCTTCCCAGGATCGCCGAGCCTATGCCCAGCGAATCCATATCCACCGTCTGGGCCTCCCACCATAAGAGGTCGCCTGCCGTCGCCGCATCATATAGCCTGAATTCAAGATCGTATGACCCGGACAGTGGTTCTCCCGACACCGGGTCGGTGAGTCTCGCCTGGTAGTTGATCTTCAGGGGTATCTCCGCTCTTACCCCGGCGGCGGAAAGCAACAAAGAGAAAAGCAATGCGAGGGAGCAAACGGACAAAAGCAGTCGCCTTAGCACGGTGTACCTCCAGTCGATGCATGGTTGTATGCGGCTTACTCAAGCCAACATCTGAGCAACAATTCTATCACGCAGCCGCACCGGTTAGGAAGCATTTCTCACTTTAAGTGCTTCCCCTCTTGAAATACAGCGCTACCTGGTGTGCAAATAGAATGATTGGCCATCAGGAAGTCCTTCACATTGTGGAGGTGCGAGTTCAGCGTTGTGTCCCGGTGCCACCGTTCGGGTACGGGCGTAATGCTTATGCCGCATGCCCCGCAGAGCTGAGCGCGAAGGCGGCTGAAGGCGTCTTGTCCCGAACCCCGGTTCGGCCGCCCCCTTGGATTGGACGCCGTTTCCACTTGTCGTGACGCGACTTGCATTCAGTGAGGCAGAGCAGAGCCATGCGCACCATATCCTATCTCGAAACACAGGTCCATCGGTCATCTTGTCGACTTGGACCCGTAGCGCACCTTCTCAACACACGCGGCATGGAATCAACGGAGTCAATAGGAGGTGAAATCCGTGTATTCGCTTGATGAAATCAGATCTTGGTCTACTGACAGAATCAGGGAAGAGATTGAAGACCAGCGCCAGTGGGTCAGAGAAGCGGAGCAGGACGGTTTCGGAGCCAGAGGGAGGCAGGGATGGCCGTCTTCGACTTCATCGAGGGCTTCTACAACCCTCACAGACGACATTCTGCGCTGGACTATGAGTCGCCGGTCGGCCATGAGATCAAAAGGGCTGAATCATGCTGCATGATCGCAAGTGGCTAGGTCTCCGTAGAAGCCGGGGAACGCCACCCCTGGCCTGGTTTCAACCTCCGGAACGGAAGAGGGGCACACTACCAGGGCCGATCAGGGTTACCGTCACTGCATTTTCATGCTGCCAATGGCGTCCATCGTGTCCACATAATCGCCCTTTGCGGCCAGGTTCATGGCCACCTCCCTGGCGACGTCCCCTACGAATTTTTTGAACGTCGCCCGGCTGATAAGCACAATCTCCTCTTTGCTCACATGGAGATGGAAGCTCCTTATGCCGCCCGGTATCGGGCCCACCTTTATGCGCCGCAAACCCGCCGCGTACTGCTTTGTTATTCGCTCGAAGATATCCACCCGGATCAGTGACGGCCTTCTTCCGGGAGGGCGGACTATGTGCGGCCAGTCGGGGTCCGTTACGAAACGGTGATCCTGCTTGAACTTGGCCAGCTCTCTGGCTGACCCTTTGAACTCTGCACTACCTCTGTAAAGAATGTTATCGGGCATAGGCTCTCCTTTCCGCCCTTATGTGGTAATGATGCCCCTCTTCTACGTAGTTCTCCAGATGATCGAGGAACAGCTGATTACCCCGCTCCGTCAGGGTGACAAACGCCTGTCTGGCGACCAGTATGGCGGCCCTCTCACTCGCGCAGATGGCGGGGGCGACAAGATCGGTACGGCCTGAAGTGAAGTGGTTTGTGCAGCCGCACCAGTTCATGCAGTACTTGCTGAGATCACAAGTCCTGCACTGCGGGTTTCGGTTGCCCCTTCGTTCAAGCAGTCCGCAACGCTTCCGGTACAAGAGACCCGTCTCGAGATTGCCCAGGCAGAAGGAGAGATCGGTGTCCTCGCCAATGAAGCGCTCACAAGGGTAGATGTTGCCGCTCGGGGCAATTCCCCACTCCTTCTCGCCCATCCGGCAGATATCCTGTGCGGCATACCCGCCGTTGATAAAGAGGACTATCTTGTTGTCAAGGAAGTCCACGGCAACTTCGGTCCCTGTCTCGTAGCTTTCGATGTAGCGCTGTGCCACTTCCGCGTAAGCCTCGAGAAATGCCTCGTGGGTCACGCCGGACCAATCCGCGCTTATGCTCGGATTGAGATGGATGGAACCAACGCCCTTACCAATAAACCAGCTTACGGTCTCAGGGAGGTTGCCGAGGGTATCCGGGCCATAGACCGCATTGACCTCAATGCCTTTCAGTTCCGCCATGGCCAGATCCAGCCCCTCTTCCACGACTGCGTGACTTCCGCGGCCATCCCCGTACACTCTGTTGAGATCATGAACAGATGCCGGGCCGTCTATGCTTATGCATAGCGAGACCCGCTGCTTCTTGAAGCAAGCAAGCATGGCAGGCGTCATGATCGTCCCGTTTGTGGTTATGCCGATGGATATCCGCTTGCCGGTCTGGGCTTCCCGCATGCGGATGTACTCGGTGCCTTCCTGAATCAGATCAAAGCGGAGCAGCGGTTCGCCTCCGAAGAAGCCCATCTCGATGGTTCGGTCCTCCCCGGCCACGTCGAGTATGAAGTCGACCGCCCGGACCATTGTTGCAGGGGTAATGTCCTCCTTGAGGCTCTTGCCGGAGTAGCAGTAACGGCACGATAGATTGCAGCGATGCGTCAGGCTTATCATGCCTTTCATGTTATGGACAGTCCTCTGTGGGTGGCGTACGCCTCCGCCGACGAAGACTCCACCCACTCCATCGGATGCTAGTTGGCAACTCGCAGCAAGTACCAGAAAACCGGCGACGTAAACGCTCAGGCTTCTGGTATGATCCTTACCTGTAGGCCACAGCTAAGTCATCTCACATATACCCGCTGCTACTGGGCCTGTCAAGGCAAAAAGGATTGCATACATCTAGTGATGTATCATAATCCGCCTAATCCAGCGTACAATACGTCACATAGCATTCGCTGCTCTCTGGTTCACCTGAACCTAACGGGAGCCCCTTCGAAGTGCGGCTTAGATCATGACCCCGATGTGTCCGGATTCCGCTGACGGCAAACAGTTCGGTGCTATGCGCGTCACGCTGCTGATTGTGGGAGCGGATGCGTCCTTCAATGCGGTCCGGAGCGAAAGCCCGCTCACGGCCTTCGTGTAGCCTTCTGGTATTGGGAAGGGGAATAGGCTGCGCCACGCGGTGGGAATCCGGTCCGCACTTGCCGGGCGGTCATGCCTCTATTCTCCTTTTTCTTATGACCCGTTGCGAAAGAGATGCGTTTTGCTTATGCTCCACCTATGCCATTGAGAGAAGTCGCCGGTAGCATGGAGTCGGTGATGGAATAGATGTCGGGCCGGAGCGGTTCGTCAGGGGAGGGCGAGATGGTGACCAGAAAGCGTCAGGGGGCGAAGCAAAGCCCCAAGAGCTCAAGGACGAGGAAGACCAAGAAGACTGTTGCCAGGGATAATGGCCGGAAGGCGGCACTGAAGGTCAAGAAGACCGGAAGGGATCTTCTCAACGATCCCTATCTTAACAAGGGGATGGCCTTCACCGAACAAGAGAGGCGTGAGCTTGGACTCGAAGGGCTCCTTCCTCCGGCAGTGAGAACGATCGAACATCAGTCCAGGGTGGCGTACGAAAACGTCAAACGAATGGGGGCGTCCGACCCGGATCTGTTGTATTCGGCCCTGCGACATCTTAAGAACAGGAACGAAACCCTCTTCTTCAGGACCGTGACGGACCATCTGAAAGAATTCCTACCAATCATCTACACACCCGAAGTCGGCGTGGCATGTCAGACCTGGAGTCACAGGATGGCGAGGCCGGCCGGCATATTCATCACGACTGAGAATATAGACAGGGTAGATGATATGCTCTCCCGGCTGGCGAGCAGAGAGGTAGAAATCGCCGTGGTCACCGATAGTGAGGGCATACTCGGAATAGGCGACCAGGGTATCGGCGGTTCACAGATCTGCGTGGGCAAACTGGCCCTCTACACGCTGGCCGGCGGGTTCGCACCCCAGACGTGTCTTCCCATATCGCTGGATGTGGGTACCAACAGGGCGGAACTCCTTGCCGACGAGGATTACCTGGGGGTCAGGCACCTCAGACTCCAGAAAGGCATCTACCTGAGCTTCATTGACAAGTTTGTGGAATCCTTCAAGAAGGTCATGCCCAGGGCGGTACTCCAGTTTGAGGATTTCAGCGGGGCGAAGGCATTTGATGTTCTGGAAAGATACAGGCGGAATACGCGCTGTCTCAATGATGATATCCAGGGTACGGGAGCGGTGGTTTACGCAGCCGTTCTAGGGGCTCTGGATGTGAGCAAAAAGAAACTCGAAGAATCCGTAATCGTTATCCATGGCGCCGGCGCCGGCGGGATCGGCATTGCCAGGCAGCTTCTCCTCGGACTCCGCGAACACGGTCTCAGCCTGGAAGATGCCAGGGCCAGGATCTACGTGACCGATTCCAAGGGGTTGATCTATGAAGGGCGGGACGAAAGCCTCCCTCAGCATAAGGCCTACTTCGCAAGGCGGGAGACCTATCCCGGTCACATCTCGCTTGAGGCTCTGGTGAAGAAGGTCAAACCCAATATCCTCATAGGATCATCGGGCAAGGCCGGGGAGTTCACCCAGCCCATCATGAAGGCCATGTGCGTGCACAAGCGGCCCATAGTCTTTCCGCTATCCAACCCGACCAGGAACAGCGAGGCCACTCCGGCCCAGATCTTCGAATGGACCAAGGGCAAGGCCATAGTCGCTACAGGAAGTCCCTTCGAGCCGGTCAAATACGGACGCTTGCACCCGATCGCTCAGGCCAATAACTTTCTGACTTTCCCCGGCTTGGGCCGGGGCGTGTCCGAGAGCGGGGCAAAAGTGATAACCGACGAGATGGTCTCAGCCGCGGGCCGGGCGCTCTACAAGTACACAAGGGAGTTTGAGGGCGAGCTGCTGTCTCAGGGACACGTCCTTCCCGGGATACGCGATGACTCCAAGCACAATGTCAGTGCGGCCGAGCGAGTAAGGGACATCTCGGCCTACATAGCGGCCGAGGTGGTGAAGGCCGCAATAAAGGACCCCAAGGCCAAGTGCAAGTTGAAGTCTCCCATTTCGGCTCAATCCATAAGGGACCGGATGTGGGCGCCGGAGTATGAGGAGTATGTGAAGGCCTAAGGTCCCCGCAAGCCAGGGGACATGCTGCTCTTCTTATGCGAGGGCAAGAGCAGTGTGTCCCCCTCCTTACAACTCCCGTTTCGGTGCCAGGGGTGCCAAGTGAGTACCTATCTCAGAGTAGCCAGCCAATGGTTGATGAGAGCCGAAATCGATGGTCACTAATTCGCGGAATCGCCGCATGTGGAAAGCCTGATAGTAGAACCCAAACACGCCGGTGGGTGCGGGCAAACCGGGTTTGTCTGACAATATCCAAGACTTTCCCCAAGAAGTGAAGTCTGCTTTGTCCGACTGATTTGCTTCCAACGCCTTACTATGATTGAGAAGTGGAATTGGTGATTTCTGCGGTCCCGGGGAAAAATTGTGGAACTCCTGCGCAGAATGTCCTTGACAAACAAGCACTGATTACGCAAGATGCGTAACGCGAGGTGCGTAATCGTGACGAACCCATTCCGATATGGCGGGGTAGTCGAGCGGGAGGCCTTCTGCAACCGAAAACAGGAGCTTGATGACCTCCTCCGGGCCGCCGAGAACGGAGACCGCCTCTTCCTGTATGCGGAGCGGCGCCTGGGCAAGACCTCTCTTGCCCTACAGGTGCTGAGAAACCTCGATCCTAAGCGCTACATCGGGGCTTATATCGATCTCTGGCCCACGGGGGGGGAGGAGTCGTTCGCTGGGGCCATGGCTGCTGCAATCTCGGGAAGCCTGGCGACGACGGCTGATCGCTTGCTGGAAGCCGCCAAACGTTTCTTTGGCGGGTTGGCACCGGCGGTCACCCTGGACCCCCAGGGCACGCCACGACTCTCGTTCGGGATACGAGGAGCTCGCATCGAGGTCGGTGGGCTAAGGGATGTTCTCGAAGCTCCGGAGGAGATCGCACGCCGCAGAAGGAAGCAGGTGGTCATCGTCTTCGACGAGTTTCAGCGGATTCTCGAATACAGCAGCGATCTTGTCGAGCGGACCATGCGCAGTGTCATACAGGAACAGGACCGTGTCGCCTACCTGTTCCTTGGCAGCCGTAAGCACACGATCCAGCGCATGTTCCTGGACGGGAACCGGCCGCTATATCGATCCGGCAGCCACTACCCCCTTGGCCCGATCGCAACCAAACACTGGATTCCTTTTGTGAGAGCCAGGTTCAGGCGTTCGCGCAAGAACATTGGAGCTCAAGAGATCCGACGGATTTGCGAGATTACCGGAGGACACCCTTTCTACACTCAGCACCTATGTCATGCTGTCTGGGAGCTCTGTGAACCGGATTGCAGAGTGGAGGCCTCAACCATCGAAGATGCCTTCGGTCTGCTGCTCGAGCGAGAGACTTACGCATACACGGCTCTCTGGGAATCATTTGCTCCCAACCAGCGGCGGTTTCTCCTGGGGCTTGCAACCGGGCCCCCGGGGGTTCGTCCTTTCAGTTCAGAATTCGTCCGACAACACCGTCTTCGATCGGCGTCCAATGCCCAACGAGCGGCCGAGGCCCTCCTGGAACGCGACATCATAGACCGGGAGGATGGCTCCTTTGTGATCAGTGATCGGTTCTTCAGATCTTGGATTCAGCGGATGGGGTCTTCGGCATAGAGAGGAAAACGGAGACCGGCTGAATTTGACAGGCGGGACTTCGGTTTTCCACCGATAGGTCTCCACCAGGTGTGGGAGGATAGTCTGTTCAAGCAATGACACGAAGGGAGCCACATAGGCTGAGGCGAGGGAAGGCCTTTCACAGACGGGTTCAGAAGGAATGGCACAGGGAAGCTCAGGGCAGGATCTCATCTGAGATGATGGTTCTTAAGCCGAATGGAAGATGGGGCCGCATCGACATTCATGCGGATGCTGAATGTGATGACCACGTGGCCGTTGTGGAGGCAAAAGCAACGGACTGGGATTCCATGACGGATTCAGCAGTTCGGCGAAACGTGAGGCGCCAGGCCCGGCAGGTCTGGGGTTATATCGAGTCTCAGCTCGTTGAGGGGAGAACCGTTTCCCCGGGCGTCGTTTTCCCAGAACAACCTCGCGTCGCGGCTAGGCTTCGCCTCGTAGAGACTTTGTTCGAAGCAGAGGGGATAGCCGTCGTGTGGTGTAACGAGACAATAGAAGAGCGAAAAGCGAGATCACGGGAAGATGCGGGCTAGATATTCAGGCATTCTCCCACTTGAAATTCCGCGCCACCTAGTGTACAAATAAATGGTTCGGCCATCAGGTAGTCCTTCACATTGTGGAGGTGCGAGTTCGGAGTTGTGCCTGGTCGTTCCGGGTGGACCGCAAGAGGCTTTGTATCCGGTGCGACTTGTTGCTCATGAGATAACCGGAAAACTCGATAATGATATGCTCAATGGTAGTTGTACCAATGATCGGTCGATAGTCAGACAATTGAGGAGCGTATGGACTTCAGTATTATCAAGCAGAATCGCAAGATAGCATCCAGATAGATGATTGACGAGAAAACAGTTAAACCATGGTCGCCACGGACGCTTCGCGCCGCGGCACCGGTGCCCGGGATGGACTATCCACTGGTTGTCCGGCGCTTTGCGCCGTTCCAACCAGCGGAGGCAACGGGTGACCCTTACTGCGAGCGAGCTCGCGAGCGGCCACTGCCGATCCGCGGTCCAGCTAGATGCCACATGACCGCAGCGTCCGTGTGAAAGGAGCACGTCCAAATGCACACGATGAACCCGATGATTCCGGTATTCGTAGCTTCGCCAGGAGACGTAGACAAGGAGCGCAGGGCTACGGAACTGGCCATAAATGTTCTGGCTCCGCGGTTCGCTCGGCTCTTTGGCGTTACTCTGGTTCCCCTACTCTGGGAGCAGTTCGCTCCGATATCCAGCTATGACGCCACTCATCCGCAAGTCGGAATACTCCGACGGATTCAACCATTCAGCGTTTTTGTGGGAATCCTCTGGAATAGATGCGGGACACCCGTACAAGGTTCGGGGGAAACAGGAACAGAAATGGAGTTCAATCATGCAATAGCCCACCGAGACACGATTTCGATTCTGTCCTACTTCAGACGACAGCAACCGGTACGACGATTGAGTCGAGAGCAAAGACGCCAACGCGACCAGGTCAAGAGACTGAAGCGTCGCCTAGAGCTACGCCATGTGAGCACTAACTCGTATGATACCCCATCTCAATTCCGAGCTCGGATTCTACCGGACCTGATGGAAGCCTGCCTTGATCTGGTTCTGTCTCGAGAACCAAAGAAGATTGCCGACTTGTACAAGTTCTTCAGGTCTGGATCACACTGGCGACTAGGTACGCGACCGCTCCTGATTGTCTATCCACCGTTAACGGATCCGGGTCCAGGTCACGCTATCCCTCGTTTGGACTGGCGGCAGCGACTTCTGCCGCATGTAGTCTATGAGGACTTCAAAGCCATCCAGGATATAGAGGAAGCAATGCGGTTACTCGGACGCGAGTACCTGACTGTTACAACTGATTCCCCCTCCCTTGATATTGCCGAACCGGGTGACCGGGTCTGGGTTTGCATCCCTCGCAATGCAAAGGCCCGACGTGTGCTGGAGCAGCTCCAAGAACAAGGCACTGATGTTAGGTTCCGTTTCGATTCCAAACCTATTTCAAGGGGTGTATCCGAGACATTCCTCACATGGCGCCAGCGAAGCCGGGAGATTGAGATCCGTTCACCTTTGGCCAAGTACCTTAGCCTGTCCGCGAGGCCATCCGGACTTGCCCGATGGCGACCGGCGTTCGGTCACACATACTGCCGAGATTACGCCGTCGTAGCGCGCTTCAAAGTGCCCAAGGATCCTCAGGACCAAGTCGGCGAGTTCTATTATCACTACTTTGTGGGTGGAATCAGGGGCCTTGGCACGTGGGGTGCGGGTCATCTTGTCGATCATCAGTCGTCACAGCTGGTGCGCATGGCTGAGCACCATGCTAGCCGCGGGGATACCGAGGATGTTCAGTTGTTGCTGGAGGTAACTCACGAGAACTACCGGATAACGCGAGTGCGAGATGTCAGCGAAGAGAGTGCGCACTTTTTCAAAGAACGATGCTCAGATAGGTACATCAGAAAACAACTGGAACGACATCCTGACTGGCTTCCAAGGATTCCGGGGAAGTGAGCAGTGCCGGCGTTCTGGGGACACGGAAAATGTGTCGTATCTACTTGTGAGTATGCAATCGGGCAGACAAGATCAATGTCCAATGCTATGCCGATGATGTACCACGAACCGCTGTGCGTCGAGAATAAGTGTGCCCCCTTTTCCCGCGTTATGTCGAGGCCGATAAGGATATGCCGTCCTTGATGCCACACTCCGCGAGCGCACGTTATCATCAAAACAGTTGGCAGTCATTAGTGAACATGGTATTCAACACCAAGGAAGCTAAGGCTATCCGACACGGCTGGACCGGATTAAGGGCAAGAGATCGTCCCCAGATGCGACAGAGAGAATCCCTGACTTGCCTGAAGGGGGGGGCAGAATGACGGCGGAGATTGCGGTTCTGAACAGTGTTGGTGTGGCCATGGCCGCAGACAGTGCGGCTACGGTCAGGGCGCCTCGGAAAATCTACGCATCTGCGGAAAAGGTCTTTCATCTCGTGGATGATGCTCCGGTTGGAGCCATGGTCTACGGACAGGCTGAGCTAGTTGACTTGCCATGGGAGATGCTGATCAAGCAGTATCGCAGGGCTATGGTGGGCAGAGTATTCCCGACCATTGAAGACTACTCCAAGGACCTACTGCGGTTTCTACGCGCATCGAGACGATGGTTTCCGCAGTCCGCTCAAGATGAAGAGGCGGTATTTCTGGTTCGCTGCATCTTCAGCCATGTGAGGGAGAGCATCATCCGAACCTTGAAGGAACAAGAGAATGGCGGTATCGATTTGACAGAGACCATAGTCCGCAGTACGGTCAAGGAGCGGGTCGACCGTCAGTGTGCCGAGATCCGCAATCATGCGTTAATAACCGGTTTTGGGCCGCGGGTAAGAAAGCACATGCGTGCGAGATATGCCGGTCGGATTGCTGAGCATAGGAAAGAGATTTTCCAGGATCTTCCAATGTCACAAGGCACAAGTCAGAAAATAGGCAGAATGGGAATCGATCTGCTCTCACGAGGGTTTATTGGGCCTCTCCGTTCAGGCATTGTGGTCGCGGGGTTCGGGGAAGATGAGGCAATGCCGGCGTTCAGCAGTATTTCGTTTGAGAGTCTGGTGGAGGGAAGGCCACGAGCATTTATGAGCAGGAGCGGCAAGATCACCCACGAAAGCTTGGCCGCAGTTGTTCCGTTTGCGCAGCAGGAGATGGTTCAGACATTTATGGAAGGGATAGATCCGACTTACGACGAGTATGTATCCCAGTAGGTTGACGGCATGCTCAAGGGCTTCCAGGATGCGGTTATTGCGGCTATTGGGCAGCAGGATGCCCAGCTCGCTCAGCACCTAACGGATTCTCTGACCCCGATCACAGCCGCTCTGCTTCAAGAAATAAGGCATGGATGGGCAGAGCGGCGGCGTGAGTATCATTGAGGGCCCATAATAGAAGTCGTTGCGGTTCTCCCCAAGGACGAGCTGGGTCATATGGCAGAGACTCTTGTCAATCTAACCAAGTTCAAGAGAAGGGTGAGCCCTCAGGAAGAGAGCGTTGGGGGGCCTATTGATGTAGCAGTGATAACGAAGGCTGATGGTATGATCTGGATGAAGCGGAAGCACTATTTCGAACCCGGGCTGAACCCGCGGGCCATGGCTCGCTACAGCTGGAGGTAGTGATGGCAAGAAAAAGTGAGCGCTGCAAGAGGACACTGAGAGAAGTCATCAGTGAATACCTGCCGCGCTATAAGGCTGAGGAGGATTTCTGTGAGCGGGCATCGTCTGAGGAAAATGCTGGGCAAGAAGGGAAACTGATGGCCGAGAAAGTGGTTCTGAAAGTTCTGCCTAGACTGCGTCGGTTGGGCCATGGCGCGGCTTCGCGTCCCGGCCGCCGCAAGTGATCTTCTGCACAGTAGGCACTGTCGGGTCTCATCATGATTGATCTGTGTCTAGATTGAATCCTCAATTTCTGAACTCCTATTCGACAATTCTATGCTGCCGGCTTTCCTAGGGCACCGACCCCGCGAGTCTACGACATACTCCAGGTTCTGAAGTTCCTCAGGGTTGAGCTCGTGCGGTTGTGGGATAGCACCTGTATCAGCTGGGAAGACCCCCTATACATCCGGGCGTTGTGACCATTGACTCCCCGGTCTCAACATGAAGATTCTCCGGTCTCCGGAGTGCCACCTCCTCCACCGAGACTTCCAGCTTGACAGTTGGGGCTTTTTGCTTTTATGCTCATTCCAACAACTTGAACGGACCTCTGGTTTGGATGATCCGACTGACCTACGTGGAGTCCATACGGGAGAATACTATGGCTCGTGATCGCTGTAAGCATCAGTGGAGGATGACCAACCCGAGAGATGGCTTCATCGTTACCGAGAAGTGCTATCATTGCAAGGCTTCCCGCGTTTACTTCTCCTATGAAGATGTGCCCCCCAAAGACGAGTACAAGGAAGACGCCCACTACTGGAACTATGCTGGAAGCGCCCAGTCGGCCAAGTTCGATATGGAGTGTGCCAAGTGCGGCAAGGTGGTCACCTTTGAAGAGCTTATGGGCCTCATGCAGTGTGTTCAATGCGATGCGGCCTGCTATCTGAATACTCTCTCCAAGATATGTGAAAGCCAGAATGTCTGGCTCTATGCGGCACTTTCCTATAAGGCGGGCGAAGAGATCGATCTTCCCGAGGAGAAGCTCGAGATCCTCACGGCCCACTTCACCGGGAGGCTCCGCACACCGGGTAAGAAGATCATAGCGGTGCCCGGGTCCTTAAGGAAGAGCCCCGATACCTGTAAGGGCGAGATGCTAAAGGACGTCGGCATGCTCAGTCTGACACCGGAGACTTAAATCTCAATTTCGAAGGAGGCTTGAAAAGTGACGGTAAAGGACCTGGGATCCAAGCTGAACCTTAAGGCCCTCAATGACGCGACCGACACCGAGGTGGAGGGCGCCTTCATTTCCGATATGCTAAGCGACGTGATGGCCGGGGCCAAGGCCGGCAACGTCTGGGTCACGGTGCAGACCCACAAGAACATCATCGCGGCCGCCAACCTCGTGGATGTGCCCGCCATTATTGTGGTGAGAGACAAGCAAGTGCCTGAAGATACCCTTCAGATGGCTGATAGAGTAGGTGTGACTGTTTTCGCCACCAATCTGGACTCGTTCCAGATAGCTGTCAAACTTTACGAGGCTGGTATAAAGCCCACGACATAGGCAGTGTCCAAGCAGATGTCCTCCCTCTCTGGGGGAAGCGATCGCCTGTGACAGTTGAGCGTTCAACTGCTCCTGGAATCTCGGTCGGGCCGCACTGCCGCCGGTCGGTAGGAAAAGGGTGACTGTTGTGACCTCGAGAGATGACGCGGGCCTCGAGGTGTGCGCGATGACGGTAACGGAGGCGACTCCGGCCACCTGGTTTTCGTTGTGAGGGGCATCTTTTGATCGAACTGGTAGTGCTTGTCTTAGAGCAGGAAACCGCACGAAGAGACGAACTCCAAAAGGCACTCACCAAGGCCGGCTACCAGACGCGCTTCGCCGCCGACGGCGAGGCTTTGCTGGGCATAGTAAGCGTGGACCCGCCCCATCTTGTTATCCTCGATGCCGATCTGCCCCGCCATGAGGCGATGGGGCTGCTTAAGACCGTACATGACGTAAGACCGGGCGTGCCCATAATCTGCGAGACCGAAAAGCCCACCGTGGAGGGTGCGGTGGAGGCGATGCGCCGCGGGGCGTATAACTATGTGTCCAAGTACTGCCCGGTCAAAGATCTGCTGAACAAGATCTCGCAGGCGCTCGAGCGCGAGCGCATGCAGGTCGAATCGCGGGAGAAGGCCCAGGAGCACAAGGTAAGGACCTTTGACGATCCGGCAAGCCTTGCGGCGATAGACAGGATCCTCTCCGATTCGCGGTTCTCGCGCTCCAAGCTCATCTCGTATCTGCAGGATATCCAGCAGGAGCTCAACTATTTGCCTCAGGATGCGCTTCGGTTCGTGGCCCGGCGGGTGAATGTCTCGCTTCCGAGGATCTACAGCATTGCGACTTTCTACAAGGCCTTCAGCCTGCTCCCCAGGGGGCGGCACATAATCCAGGTCTGTCTGGGTACTGCGTGTCATGTGAGGGGGGGCACGAATCTCCTGGAGAGTTTCGAGCGGGAGCTGGGGATACGAACGGGAGAGACCACATATGACAACAAGTTCTCCCTGGAATCGGTCCGGTGCGTGGGCTGCTGCGGCCTGGCGCCGGTCTTCATAGTGGACGGCAAGTTCTATGGCAAACTCACTCAGGACCGGGTGCCGCAGATCCTCGAGACCTATGCTTAAGGCCGGCGGAGCGGTTCTTGAGACGAGAATATATGAGACGAGAATATAGATGGTGATGAAGCGGCTTTGGGCGGTGGG
>CAZRAU010000009.1:57324-61369 GCA_964598025.1 uncultured bacterium | reverse complement strand
AAGAGTGGCACGCCACGAACGGCTATGCACTCAACAATACCATAATAGATCTGCTCCGAAACCGTCTCTGGAACGATGCGCAGGAGTACTACGAAGTTCACATTGTGAAACGGCTCCTTCCCGTACCCCCGGAGCTCCGATGCCCACGCGATATCTCCGCGAGCCTCGATTTCAGGAGATTCAGGGGTTTGTTTAAACCCCGACCGTGTGAGATCTGCTCTTTCAGCCGGGCGCCCAGCATCGCGCACATCATACCGAAGACCTCCGGCGGACCCGACGATGACTGGAACCTCATCCACCTGTGCGCCAATCACCACTATCTCTTCGATCGCGGCCTGCTCACGAAGGACGAGTATCACCAGATACGGTGGGCGGACAAGGGCAGTGAAGCCCGGTATTTCGCCGATCGCGTCCGCCTGCAGCAGCACGAGCAAAACTGGACGGGGCAGGAGGTTCGTTGAGCATGGAGATCCTACTATGGCGGCACATAAAACGGAATTGAACTGACTGGCTGACCGGAGAGTGAAACCCGACTTTGGCAAGGTGGCGCGAAGAGCCTGGAGCGACATATAGCGCAGTCTAGACACATCATGCCCGTGCGGCGCTCATGAGATCGGAAGAAGTTGAGGATTGTGATGCGAGCATTGATGGCCCTGGCGCTCACCTGTTTGCTGTCGGTTTGCCTGCAGGTGGCCCCCTCTCGCGCCGTACTTCCTTCTGTTTTGATACACCTGACGGCCCTGTTTTTGCGGCCAATCTCGATCTAATCCTCGGCGAGGGACACGTGTTCGTGAACCGGCGCGGGATCGCGAAAGAGGGTTACCGCGAAAGCACGACGGGAGAAACGGCGAAATGGGTCGCCAGATATGGCAGCGTGACGTTCAACCTGGCCGGGCGCGAGCTCCCGTGGAGCGGTATGAACGAGGCCGGTCTGGTCATGAGCTCTATGCAGCTTCTGGCCTCGGAGTGTCCGGACCCCGACGAACGGCCGCCTCTCGGCGAAGCCTACCTTGTTCAGTACGTGCTGGATACCTGCGGCAGCGTCCAGGAAGTCATCGAGGCGGTTTCGCTCGTGCGACCTTCGCAAAACGAGTGCGCTAGTCACTACCTGGTCGCGGACGAGAACGGGGAGTGCGCGGCGATCGAGTTCCTGGACGGTCGATTCGTGTATCATACCGGCGAGGCCCTGCCGGTCAAGGCTCTGGCCAATGCCCCGTATGCGGCCGGGATCATCTTCATCGAACAGGGTGTTATTCCAGCGGACAACCCGGGCGAATCGGTCGAGCGTGTCGCCGCGGCCGCACGTAAGATCGAGGCTTTCAGCGCGGATCACGGCATCTCCCCGGTGGACTATGCGCTCGGCGTTCTGACCGAGACGGTAGTCGCGCCCAAGCAGTGGTGGAGCGATTGGTTCGACGAACCCTACACGAGGTGGAGCGTCGTGTTCGACATCGCGCGGCGGCAGGCCCATTTCCGGACTGTTGCCAGCCCGACTGTTAGGTATCTGTCGCTCGGCAGCTTCGATCTCTCCTGCGACGCCCCGCTCAAGATGCTGGATGTTAACGCCGAGCTTGCCGGGAATGTGGAAGGTGCGTTCACGCCTTACGATCACGATGTCAATCTGGAGATCTTCCGTACATTCTGCGATAAGTGGGCGATCGAGGTCTCCCCGGAAGGCGCCGTCGAGCTGATACGGTTCTTTGAGAGTTTCAGGTGTGCCGGCTGAGGGGGCGCGTGGGACGTCTAACGAAGAGTTGCGCCGGGACGGTCGTGTCTGTCACACCATGTATGCGTTATCTGGTCCTCAGGGCTTCGAGGAAACCGGCGGCGTCGCGCGCTGAGGCGGCCTCGATCTGGTTCTGGCCCAGCCTGCCGGTCTCCAGGAACCTGATCCATTCCTCCGTGGCCAGGCCAATGGCTTCATCAGTTGGTTCAAACTCCGCAAGTGGTTTGGCCACCGTCCAGAAGAAGTCGTTTCCCCAGAGAGTCATGCCGCCATCCAGAAACTCAACCTCCTGTCCATAAGGGCAGCCCAACGACACCCCCAGGCGTGGCCTCATCGCGAGGTTCTCATCGTCAATTGTGGTGTTGCACATGATGACACTCTGACAAGGCTTCATGGGGATATCCCTGCACAGGGATGACGGGTCGAACTTGAGCCATCGGTCGCCGTCGAAGTACTCCACGATGCGGTGCATCTCCAGACGTTGCGCTGTCGGGGGAATCACGGCGATGGACCGTGAGGGGATGCCTTTTGCTCGCAGCAGGGCCGCGGCCAGATTGGCATTGGCCGTGCAGATCCAGTTGACTCCGCTCTCCAGAATGCCTAAGGCATCCATCGAACGAGGCTGCTTCTCTTGTTTCGCGTTGCGGATGAATTCCTGAATGTTCGCCGCATATGCGTCAATCCTGCCGTCTTCCGGCCACAGCCGGTCCGCCAGCCTCGTCACCGGCTCGGCGCCCGACTGCACGCATGCTGTTTCCCGAAGATAGAGCTCCGGGCGGCTGAGGTTTTGGGCCGCGAGCTCATTGGAAACAAGGATGACCGAAGCCCAATCGATCTGGATCTCCTGCTGCCGGTTGCCACTCAGATGTAGCGTGACAACAACGTTTGCGTCTTTTCTCTTAGAAAGGCGGTATTCGATCCCGCACTCCCTGGGAGTGGTGGTGACGGCATAGGTTAGCGGAATCTGAGTGTCGGCCAGCTGGGGCATGGGGAGAAGCACCTCATGTGTGTCTTCCTTGAGCACCTTGACTCGTGCGCCACCCACCACGCCTATAAGCCCGCTTCCCTTCATAACTCCGGGTGGAGCCGATGTAACGGCCATAGCCGTTTTCTTCTGGAGAGAGATCATGCCTGTCTGCTCAATGACAACGCCGGGCGGGATGTCTTCGACGACCGCGCTCTTGCCATTGCATCCACCGGTGGATACCAGCGCCGCAATGGCCAGGATGGAGAAGCAGACTTGTGTCCGTCTCATAACAGTCGGTTTCATGCTCTGGCACGCCCCACGGCATATGCCGACCCATTGAACACCATGTTCTATTACCTGTGGTAAGGACAGCCACCCACAGTATGAGTATGATGTTTACAGTGGTCGGGAATGTTTGTCAATGCATTCGTAGTCTGAGCGTGTGTTCGTACGATTCTGCTTGACATGACCGCGATATTGCATTGAACTTATCTCCTCATGTCACAGTATCATCAACACGGAGGGTGGGTCCTCCGCGGAAAGGAGATGTGCGATGCGCAGCGTAGTGGTTGTAGCGACCGTCTTGCTTCTGGTTGTGTCGCTTGCACAGGCGGTCTTTGCGGGGACTGACATCGGGTTTTATGGCTTCGGTGCGAGAGCCGGGATTGTGATGCCGGAGGATCCCATCGAAAGCACATTCGGACTGGGCATTCATTCGGACCTAGGTACGATAAGCGATAATCTGCACCTCGGTGCCGTGATCGAGTATTGGGGCAAGTCCTATGAAGCTGCCGCCGGCCTCTCTAATCTCGCGGATTGGAGCTGGAGCGAGATACTGATTGCCGGCACCGTCAAGTACATGTTTCCGACCCAGTCGGCCATCAGGCCCTATCTGGGCGGAGAGATGGGCTTTGCCATAGGCCGCTGGGATTGGAAGTATAGCTATGCGAGTGTCAACTACGATGAGTCCGGCTCGGATACCAAGATCGCGTTCGGAGCTCTTGGCGGGGTGGAGGTTCCGCTTTCATCGTCCATGAAGGGCATTGCTGAGGTCAAGTATCACATCAACGGGATAGACTACCTCGGCATCTTCGGCGGCATCACGTTCGTGCTAGGAAGATAAGGGGACCCCAGAAAACGCCGGACCACACTTCTTGCGAAGGCGCGCAAAAACCGGGGTCTCCCTGAGAATAACAGGCCCCCTGCCTCCGGGAATGCCCGGCTTCAACGAAAAGCTTTCCGGGCTGAGCTACGATGTGGAGAGGGCAAAGGAGCTGATAGCAGAGTCTAAATATGGCAGCATCTCCAATCTTCCGGCTATTGCCATAACCACCGCCGGCCGGGGGGGCCTG
>CAZRAU010000009.1:50678-57314 GCA_964598025.1 uncultured bacterium | reverse complement strand
GGGGTCTCCCTGAGAATATCAGGCCCCCTGCCTCCGGGATTGCCCGGAGACAGGGGGCCTCACTCATACAGGGGGGGAGACGGTGGATATCGGGAGCTGGTGCGCGGGCACGGTGAACGCCACGGGTATTGCCTGGAATTCCGAAAACCTGCGTAGCGAGGCCTCAGGTCCAGCGATTTCGCAAAACTGGCACACATCATGCTTGACACGCTGCTTCGCCTGACCTAACATAATATTATGGTAGACAGAGCGGCCGGCCTGTATTGCGGTGACGACCATGCCTAAGAGTCTACGTAAGTTTGCCACCTTCCTCATGATCAGGACATTCCTTGCATTGGCTTATATGCTGCCGCGTCGCGCGGGGCATGCCCTATTCGGTGGCCTGGGAGCATTTGCATACGTGTTTCTAAGGCGTTCTCGAAAGGTCGCTGTGGCCAACTTGCGCCTCGTTTACGATGGGAAACATGCCGATAGTGAGTTAAGGCGCATAGCCAGGGAGGCATTCAAGAATCTAGGTAAGTTCGCTTATGACGCCGTTCGCATGGGTAAATACGACCCCGAGGAATTGGACCGGATGGTGGAGGTGGTGGGGCTGGACCGCGTGGATCGGGTGCTTTCCCAAGGCCGCGGTGTCATCGGCCTGACCGGCCACATCGGCAATTGGGAGCTTCTGGGCGCTTACCTTTCCCTGAGAGGCTATCCCATAAACGTGCTGGTGACCCGTGTCAGGAATCGGAGGTTGGATGATCTGCTTGTCGGTTTGCGCCGGAGTGCAGGCATGACGGTGCTCGAGCGGTCGCGGAGTCTGCTGGGAGCCTTCCGGTGTCTTAAGAAGGGCGAGATACTCGGTGTCCTGATCGATCAGGATACTTCGGTTGAGAGTGTGCTTGTGGATTTCCTCGGACATCCGGCCAAGACACCTGTGGGCCCGGTGAAGCTCGCCTCCGGGACCGGTGCCGCCGTGGTACCGATGGTCATGCTGATGACCCCGGACGGGAGATACCGGGTCGAGATCAAGGAGCCGATTACAGTCGGCGGCAACGGGGATGCGCTGGACCGTGATGTTCAGAAGTGTTCCAAGGCAATTGAGGAGTTCATAAGGTCGGAGCCGACTCAGTGGGTATGGATGCACAAGAGGTGGAAATCGGTATCAGCTGGGATATATGCATGAGGTGGGTCTATCTCGCCGTTATTGCAGGACTCGCCCTGGCCGGATGTGCCGGAGATGAAGCCGAGCAGACGGCAGCGGAGCGCGACAGGCCCATGCCGGACCAGATCATATCAGGCTTCAGCCTCACCGAGACCGCCATGGGGGCTAAGGACTGGCATATGGAGGCCGACAGGGCCTATGTCTATGAGAAGCGGAATGTTCTGGAGGCGGAGGCGATCGAGGTCACCTTCTTTGACAAGACCGGCGAGGTTCGGTCGGTTTTGAAGGCGGATTACGGGAAGCTCAATCGTGGTTCCGACGACATGGAAGCCACTGGTAACGTGGTCGTTACAAGCTCCGACGGCGTAATACTTGAGACTGAGACCTTGCGCTGGGACAGCGAACTTCGCAAGATAATGTCAGAGGATTCCGTTAAGATCGTAAGGGACGAGGACGTGCTTACGGGTTGGGGATTCCGGGGAGATCCGGACTTGGGGTCCTTCCGGATACTGAAGGACATGAAGGCCACGATAAAGGCCAAGGAGCCGGTTGCCGAAGATGGTTGATAAGAGCACTCCGACGCTTCGGACCGATAATCTGGTCAAGACCTATAGAGGTCGAAGGGTCGTAGACGGTGTGTCCATTGAGGTGAGACAGGGTGAAACCGTTGGGCTCTTGGGACAGAATGGGGCCGGCAAGACCACGACCTTCTACATGATTATGGGTCTGATAAGACCGGAGAAAGGCCGCATATTCATTGAAGGCACCGATGCAACGGATCTGCCCATGCACGTGAGAGCCCGGATGGGGCTGGGATACCTTTCACAGGAGCCTTCGATCTTCAGGAAGCTCACCGTGGAGGAGAACATTAAGGCGATTCTCGAGACCATGGACTCTGACAAAGAGCAAATGGAGGCCCGGCTGGAGGGTCTTATGGCCGAGCTGGGCATAAGCCACTTGAGAAAATCGATGGCGTTCACCCTTTCCGGGGGAGAGCGAAGAAGGCTTGAGATCGCCAGGGCCCTTGTCACCAAACCCAGTTTCATGCTGCTTGACGAACCCTTCAGCGGCATAGACCCTATTGCGGTTCAGGACATCCAGTCGATAGTGGTAAGCCTCAAGGACAAGGGTCTGGGCCTCTTGATTACAGATCACAACGTAAGGGAGACCCTTGCCATCACCGACCACTCATACATCATGGCAGATGGCAAGATACTGGTATGCGGGAAGCCCGAGGATCTGGCCAATAACCCGGTTGCGAGAGAGGCTTACCTGGGACAGGGATTCTCACTCGGCTGATAGAAGACAAAGCGGGGGTTCACAGATGGAAATGCATCAGAACATGCGACATGAGCAGCGGCAGACCATGGTGATGACCCCCAAGCTCCAGCAGGCCATAAAGCTGCTTCAGGTCCCGGCGCTTGAGCTCCAGCAGATGCTCAAGCAGGAGCTAATGACCAATCCCATGCTCGAAGAGCCGGAAGAGAATGAGGACACCGATCAGGAGGAGAAGGTAGAAGACGTTCTCGATGATGACGATGGGGAACTCAAGACCCGGGAAGATGAGATCGACTGGGAACGCTATCTGCGTGACGGCTTCGAATACGCCGTCCGTGATGCCGGCGGCCACGAGGAACGGGAGGAGGGCCATGAAAAGGTACCGGTCTTTAGGTCCACCCTGGAAGAATACCTCTTGTCGCAGCTGCGGATGGCGAGCGCTTCGGATGAAGAGACCAAGATAGGCGAGTTCATAATAGGAAGCCTGAACGGTGATGGGTTTCTTACGATATCCACAGAGGAGATCGCGAATCTCCTTTCCACCGATGCCGACAAAGTCGCGAAGGTTCTTGCCCTGATAAAGACCTTTGACCCACCGGGGGTGGGAGCAAGCGATCTCAGGGAATGCCTGCTTATCCAACTCGCACAAGAAGGGCAGGAAGACGGCCTTGCGTGGATGTTGGTGAAAGACTATTTCGAGGAACTCATACAGCGGCGATATCCGGACATCGCGAAGAAGCTCAAGGTGGATGTGGCCGATATACAGGCTGCGGAAGAGGTCATAGGCAGGCTCGATCCAAGGCCGGGGTCGCGGTACGCGTCGGATGAGCCCAGGTACATTGTGCCCGATCTCATTGTTGATAAAGTCGACGACGGCTATGTGGTCCAGCTTAATGACGGGAACGTGCCGAGACTCAGAATCAGCCGGGCTTACAAGGACATCATCACCGGTGCCAGGTCGAGAAGCAAGAAGGAACACCAGTATGTGAAGGACAAGTTGAATTCCGCTGTCTGGTTGATCAAGACGATAGACCAGAGAAGACGGACGATGATCAAGGTGATGGAGGAGATTCTCCAAGTTCAGAGAGAGTTCTTCGACAGGGGAATCGAACATCTCAAGCCCCTGACTCTGCAGCAGATCGCTGAAAGAGTGGACCTGCACGAATCCACCGTCAGCAGGGTGACCAGCAGCAAGTATGTTCAGACGCCTCGGGGGGTGTTCGAGCTCAAGTACTTCTTCTCCACGGGGCTCATGACCGACGACGGCGAGGCCGCCTCGTCCAGGAAGATCAAGGCCAGGATCGCCGAGATCATCGATAAGGAAGATGAGCGGAAGCCGCTTAGCGATCAGGCTATCGCGACAATGCTCAAGGAGGATGGCTTCCAGGTTGCCCGGCGGACGGTAGCCAAGTACCGGGACAAGCTGGGAGTGCTTCCGGCCAGGATGCGAAAGCAGTACTGAAGTCGAATTGGTGTCGGGAGGGGAATTGCCGAAGCGTATACCGGATTGGCTGAAATCCGATCTTCCTGATACTTCGGTACTGGGGAATGTTACCGGAGTAATGTCGCGCCTGAGGCTTAACACCATCTGTCTTGAGGCCAGGTGTCCCAACAAGCCCGAGTGCTTTGCCAAAAGCTCGGTTACGTTTCTGCTCCTGGGCCGTCACTGCACCCGCCACTGCACCTTCTGCAATGTGGATGGCAAGAATCCTGAGCCTGTGGACCGTGACGAACCGCGGCGCGTGAGTGAGGCCTCCGTGAGACTGGGGCTTAGGCATGTGATACTGACCTCCGTCACGCGGGACGATCTCACTGACGGCGGGGCCGGCCACTTCGCCCGGTCGATAAGGGCGCTCAGGCGGAACGGGTGCAATCCCTCAGTCGAAGTGCTGGTGCCCGATTTCGGTGGAGACCTCGATGCGGCGGCCTTGGTGGCCGCGGAGGTGCCCGATGTCTTCGCTCACAACATGGAGACCGTCGAAAGGCTCTATCCCCGGGTCAGGGACAGGGCCGGTTATGGACGAAGCTTGGGAATCCTGGAACACGTTTCGTCTTCTCATGTCGGCACGATCACAAAGTCGGGTCTGATGCTCGGACTGGGAGAGACCCGGAAGGAGGTGAATAAGACACTGAGGGATCTTCTTGAGGCCGGCTGCCACATAGTGGCTATAGGGCAATACATGCGGCCTTCGAAGAAGCATCTACCCGTTAAGGAGTATATCCACCCGTGTGTTTTCGATGAGATCGCGCTTTATGCCCGAGACCTGGGTTTGACCGCGGTATGTGGGCCGCGGGTCCGGAGTTCGTATCAGGCAGAAGCAACCTTCCATGAGGCTAGATTAAGGAGGCAGACATGCGCGTAGAGATCACCGCCAGATCTGTGGAACTCACCGATGACATGAAAGCGCACATGGAACAGCGACTTCTTAAGCTCAAGAGGTACTTCAGCGAAGTGATGGAGTGCCACGTCTACGGCGACCTGGAACGATTCGTCTACAAGTTCGAGATAACTCTTCACGGCAACGGCTTCAACCTCTTCGCGGAAGCCCATGATCAGGACTTGCATGCCGCGTTCGAGAATGCGGCAGACAAGATGGAGCGCCAGATAAGAAAACTGAAGGACAAGGTAAGAAGTAAGAGGGGACGCAAGCCTGAGATGGCGGTTCCTGAAAGCGCAGAGGCCGAGGAGATGAGTGATTTCACCGAGGAATTCGAGAGCACATGAAGGAGAAGAGAGTAACGGTCTCGGAAGTATATGAAGATTGCGGGGATCTTCTGGGCCTTAGGCTTCTCAACCCCGGGGTTGGTCTTGAGGCGGAGATCAGGGACTCCGATATCGGACGCCCGGGGCTTTTCCTAACAGGGTATGAGGCCGGTTTCAGGCCCGGACAAGTGCAGGTTCTGGAGGAGGCCGATCTAGACTATCTGGACAGCCTGAATGCCCCGGAGCGCCGATCGAGGTTCAAAGGGCTTATCGACAAGGGTATCCCGTGTGTAGTGCTCGCCGGCGGGCTGGAACTTGCCCCGGACCTGCTGGAGGTGGGGGCCTCGGAAGACCTGGCGGTCCTGTCCGCAGGGCCTTCGGCGACCCAGGTCACCCAGCATCTCAATACCTACCTGCTTGTCAATCTTGCACCTGAATCGTCCCTGAACGGCACGCTGGTGGACGTATACGGTGTGGGCATTCTCTTGACCGGAAAGAGCGGTATAGGCAAGAGCGAATGTGCCCTGGCCCTGGTTGAGCGAGGCCATCGTCTGGTGGCGGATGACTTTGTAAGAACCATAGCCAAGCCGCCCGGAGTGCTTATAGGTAGAAGCACGAAGCCGCTTCAGAGCTACGTTGAAGTGCGGGGCATAGGCCTCGTGGATATCGGGAGCATCTATGGCATTCAGGCCATGAGGAGGCAGAAGCGGATCGAGATCGAAGTCGTCCTCAGGGAATGGGCTGAGGCCTTATCCCATGACCGCTCGGGGCTCGAGGGGGAGGAGAGGGAGATAATGGGGATCAGGATCCCCTCGATGACGGTCCCCCTGGTGCCGGGTAAGAGCGTCAGCGTCATCGTCGAAGTCATCGCGCTGAGCCATATCCTCAAGTCCTATGGCTACGATTCGGCAAAGGCCCTGGACCGGAGATGGCTCGATTCGCTGCACGCTCAGGGGGATCAGGATTTCAAGTTCAGGGACTTTGAATAGACTTCACCCGGGAGCACGGTTTGCAGGGCCAAACCCGCCCAAGGCGCCTCCCTCGGGCGGCGTCCGCCGTCGGGGTGCCGGGCTTTTCACTGGCATGTTGACTTCCGGGCCGGTCTACGGCATTATCAGCTGATATGGTCCAATGCAAGGTCGAGATTATCAATATATTGGGACTTCACCTGAGGGCTGCGGCCCTGCTTGTGAAGAAGGCCTCGGAGTTCGAGTCGGAGATAGCGATCCGCAAGCATGATGTGGTCGTCGATGCGAAGAGCATCATGGCGGTCTTAGGCCTCGAGGCGTCCAGAGGTGTGGAGCTCGAGATTGCGGCGACCGGAGCTGACGAGAAGGATGCTCTGAGGCAGTTGGTTGACCTGGTTGAGAAGAAGTTCTACGAGGAGGAGTGGGAGGGACGTGACCAGGAAGCCTGAGTCTACAGTGAATGGAATAGCAGCTTCGCCCGGCATAGCGATGGGCAATGCCATCGTGCTGGCCGAACGGGACTTCCACGTGCCCTA
>CAZRAU010000009.1:2484-50668 GCA_964598025.1 uncultured bacterium | reverse complement strand
GAAACTGGGTTCGCATGAAGTTGGAAGTGAGATCGGCCGGCTGGAACAAGCTATAGAGGATTCCATGACCCAACTCCATACCACCAGGGATGAAGTCGCCCGGGACATGGGCGAATCCTATTCCAGGATATTCGATGCCCATATGATGATACTCGAGGACAAGCGATCCCTTGAAGAGGTCCTGACGCGAATCAGGGAAGGCTATAACGCCGAGTTCGCCTTCAACACGGTCTTCTTGAGACATGAGAAAGACCTTTGGGAAAAGGGCGATGTCTATATTAAGGACAGGGCAGGCGATATCAGGGATGTGAGACGACGGGTGCTCTCCAATCTATCGGGTTTGAGGGGCCGATCTGAGGAGCTCTCGAATCTGGAAAACGATGTCATCGTAATATCCAACGATCTCTCCCCGGCCGACACCGCCCGTATGCGCCGGGAGCGTATCCTCGCCTTTGGGACAGACATCGGGGGCAGAACCTCTCATACTGCGATAATGGCCCGTTCACTTGAGATTCCGGCTGTGGTCGGGCTCAAGAACGTGACTTCCAGGGTGGTCGAGGGTGACTTCGTCATCGTGGACGGTGGCCGGGGGAAAGTCGTCGTCAACCCCTCCCCTGAGACCAGAGAGAAGTACGGGCTCGAAATCGAGCGTTACGCCAGCTTCACAACCGGGCTTATGCGCTTCAAGGACCTGCCCGCCGTAACGGTGGATGGACATGCGGTCATGCTCTCAGCCAACATCGAATCCCATGAGGAGGTGGATTCGGTGATTGAGCACGGTGCCCATGGCATTGGGCTGTACCGCACAGAATTCATCTATATCGGTAGGGAGGGTCTTCCGGGAGAGGAGGAGCAATACGAGATCTACCGTTCGGTTGCGTCGAAGGTCAAACCTTATCCGGTGATAATCCGGACCATGGACCTGGGGGGCGACAAGTTTGTCTCGCCTCTTGAGAGTCCAAAAGAGATAAACCCTTATCTGGGCTGGAGGGGCATAAGGTTTTGCTTGGCTCGGAAAGACATCTTCAAGAGCCAGCTCAGGGCTATTCTCAGGGCGAGTGCTGATGGCGATGTCAAGATAATGTATCCCATGATCTCCGGTCTTGACGAGATCCTCCAGGCTAACGTGGTTCTGGAAGAAGCAAGAGAGGAACTCAAGGCGGAAGGTCACCATATCGACGAGAAGTGCGAAGTCGGTATAATGGTGGAAACGCCCGCGGCCGTCGTGATAGCCCGGGAACTGGCCCGTCATGTGGATTTCTTCAGCATAGGGTCGAACGATCTCATACAATACACACTGGCCGCCGATCGGGGGAACGAGAAGGTGGCATACCTTTATGAGCCGCTTCATCCCGCTGTGCTGCGTCTCATAATGCAAACGATACAGGTTGCGAAGGAAACCGGGATCTGGGTCGGCCTCTGTGGGGAGATGTCGAGCGATGTTGTTTGCGCCTTCCTGCTAATGGGCATGGGAATAGACGAGCTCAGTGCAAGCCCATACGTGGTGCCCGAGATAAAGGAGATGGTGAGGACCAGCTACTTCTCCGAGGCCAAGGGAATAGCCGAGAAAGCGCTGGCCGTTTTCGATCCTGCAGAGGTGCGCAGGCTGATCTTGGATTGCATCGGGAAGGAATTCCCAGACATGTTGCTGTGAGGAACAGGGAATTGGACCGCGAGCTGCTGAGACTCGATTCATCCGACATGCTGTCCAAGGTGGGCAGGCTCCCCGATCAGCTCCGCTCGGGAATGGCTCTGGCAAGGGAGGCGTGGAAACCGCTGGCGGGGCTTAAGCCCGACAACATTGTGATTGCAGGCATGGGGGGCTCTGCGATAGGGGCCGAGATCCTGAGATCATTTGCCGTCGGCCGCCTGCCGGTGCCTATTGAAATATGCCGTGACTACCGTCTCCCGGGTTTTGTGGGGAAAGGATCCCTGGTCATCTGCTCGTCATACTCCGGAAATACCAGGGAAGCACTTTCCTGTTTCGATTCCGCGCTGCGCTCCGGAGCGGCACTGGGTTGCGTTTGCTCCGGCGGCGAGCTTATTGCGAGGGCAAGCAAGCACTCGGTCCCTTATCTTAGGCTGCCCGAAGGCTATCCGCCGCGGGCTGCCATGGGCTATTCGTTTGCAGCACTGCTGGGCCTTGTGGTATATACAGGCATGGTGGACTACGGTGATGATGACATGGCGGAGTGCTCGGAGGTGCTGGATGGACTCTGCAAGGTCTATGCCTCGGGCGAGGCGGGCCGGAACGCCGCTCTCCTGATTGCCCGGAGCCTCCTTGGGCGTGTTCCCCTGATCTACTGCGGCAACTGCATGGCTGCTGTGGGTTTGAGATGGAAGAACCAGTTCTGCGAAAACTCGAAGAAGCTGGCCTTCGTGGGTGTCCTGCCGGAGATGACCCATAATGACATAATGGGTTGGGAGGTTGATCATGAGGGCATCGAGCCGGGTGTGATTTTCTTGAGGTCTGCATGCGAACATCCCGGCGTCACTTCGAGATTCCCATTCCTGCGGGACCTCGTGGGTAAGACCGGTGTTTTCTGCGGCGAGTTCTGGGGCAGCGGGACGGGGCTTCTGACACAAGTGTTTTCGCTCATCCTCCTGGGAGACTATGCCAGCGTTTACCTGGCGCTCCTGAGGGGACTGGACCCTACGCCCATCGCGACAATCGACGAGATGAAGTCAAGGATGAAGGACGGAAACCTGGAGGCTTAGATGAAAGCTGTAATTCCGGTTGCGGGTGAAGGAACGAGGCTGAGGCCTCATACCCACACCGTTCCCAAGCCCCTGCTTCGTGTGGCCGGAAAACCGATTCTGGGACACATATTCGATGATGTCGTGGAACTCGGGATCAAAGACATTATCCTCATCGTCGGCTATCGCGGCCAGGACATCGTCGACTATGTGAAGGCGAATTATGATGTCCGGGTGAGCATAGTGGAACAGGAAGAGCGCCTGGGTCTGGGACATGCCATATATCTCTCGAAGGACTATGTGGGAGACGAACCTGTTCTCATAATACTGGGAGACAGCATCTTCAAGGGAGACCTGAGGGGGATGGTGAAATCGGGGGACAATTGCATAGGGGTCACCAGGGTTGCCGAGCCCGAGAGATTCGGGATCGTCGAGCTCGAGGACTCCCGCATAGTCAGCCTGGTGGAAAAACCTGAGCAACCCAAGACCGACTTGGCCATCGTCGGCGTATATTGCATACAGGAGTCGAAGTTACTATATTCGGCCTTGGAGCGTATCGTCGAGTCCGGCACCCGGACCAAGGGTGAGTTTCAACTCACGGACGCACTCAACCTTATGATGAGAGAAGGCGTAGTGCTCAAGGCGTTCGACATCGAAGGGTGGTATGACTGCGGCAAACCGGAGACCCTCTTAGAGACCAATCGGGCCCTCCTGGAGAGGGCCGCCCCTCAAGTAGAGATCCCGGGGAGTATCATCGTGCCGCCTGTCCATGTAGGCGGGGGGGCGAAGATAGAGTCTTCGATTGTGGGCCCGCATGTATCCGTGGCGGAGAATTCCCAGGTCAGACGGTCGGTCATCCGGAACTCGATCATCGGCGAGAACGCCCTGGTAGAAGACGCACTGCTCGAGGCTTCATTGGTGGGAGATAATGCCGTCGTACGAGGTAATTACAAGCGGCTCAATGTAGGAGATTCATCGGAGATTAATTTTACCTGATAAAGCACGGAGGGCGAGATGACCGAGCAGAAACACCTTTTTACATCGGAGTCGGTTACCGAAGGGCACCCCGACAAGGTTGCCGATCAGATTGCCGACGCCATTCTGGATGAAATAATGGCCCAGGATCCGCAGGGCAGGGTGGCCTGCGAGACCCTTGTGACAACCGGCCTGGCATTTGTATCGGGAGAGATCACGACCGGCTGTTATGTCGAGATCCCCGGTGTCGTGAGGAATGTGATCAAAGACATCGGCTACACCGATGCGACATTCGGGTTTGACTATGAGACATGCGCGGTTCTCACCTCCATACACGCGCAGTCTCCCGACATAGCCATGGGTGTGGACCGGGAAGGCGCCGGCGATCAGGGCATGATGTTCGGATACGCCAGGGCGGAGACCCCGGAGCTTATGCCTCTACCGATAATGCTCGCCCACAGGCTCGTCCGCAGGCTTGCCGAAGTCAGACGCAAGGGGGTGCTGGACTATCTGAGGCCTGACGGCAAGTCCCAGGTCACCGTGGAATACGATGACGGCAAGCCGGTCGCCGTGCGCGGGGTCGTGCTTGCAGCGCAACACCACCCGGATGTTTCCGATAGGCAGCTGCGCGACGACCTCATCGAGAAAGTGATAGAACAGATAGTGCCTGAACAATACATCGACAAGGACAACATCAGGTACTACATAAACGAGACCGGCAGATTCGTGATCGGAGGCCCGCAGGGGGATTGCGGGCTTACCGGACGGAAGATCATTGCGGATACCTACGGTGGGGTCGGGAGTCATGGCGGCGGGAGTTTCTCGGGCAAGGACCCGACAAAGGTCGACCGGTCCGGGTCATACATGGCGAGATACATTGCCAAGAACATCGTAGCCGCAGGTCTGGCAACCGAGTGTGAGGTTCAGATGGCCTATGCTATCGGCGTGGTCGAACCCGTGTCCGTGATGGTGGACACTCGCGGAACGGGCAAGGTAGGCGATGCCGAGCTTGCCGGAGTGATTACCAAGACATTCGACCTTAGACCGCGGGCGATGATCCAGACCCTTAAGCTCCAGAGGCCCATCTTCAGGCGTACCGCAACCTATGGCCACTTCGGGCGCGAAGAGGAAGGCTTTACCTGGGAGGTCACCGACAGGGTGGAGGACCTTAAGAAAAACGTGTGAGGAGGACCAGATGGAGTACGATGTTAAAGCCAAGAACCTCGCCGAGCGGGGCAAACTGAGGATCGAGTGGGCGGGAAGCAGCATGCCGGTCTTGAGCCTCATCGGGAGACGGTTCGCGAAGGAAAAGCCGCTCAAGGGCATCAGGATATCCGCCTGCCTCCACGTTACGACTGAGACGGCCAATCTGATGAAGACCCTCAAGGCCGGTGGGGCCGAGGTGAGGCTTTGCGCCTCGAACCCCCTGAGCACCCAGGACGATGTGGCTGCCTCGCTGGTGTTCGATGACGATATCGCCACCTTCGCCATCCGCGGCGTGGACAATGAAGGCTACTATGGCCATATAAGGTCGTCACTGGCCTTTGAGCCCCACATCACGATGGATGACGGGGCCGACCTTGTCTTCACCATACACTCGAACATGCCGGAGATGGCCTCCTCGGTGGTGGGGGGCACGGAGGAGACTACGACGGGGGTAATACGCTTAAGAAGCATGGCCAAGGAAGGTGCTCTTCAGTATCCCATAATCGCTGTGAATGACGCCATGACCAAGCATTTCTTCGACAACCGCTATGGCACAGGTCAGAGCACCCTGGACGGGATCTTAAGGGCCACCAATATGCTGCTCGCGGGCTCGACCGTGGTCATCGCCGGATACGGTTGGTGTGGACGCGGCATCGCCATGAGGGCCAAGGGTATGGGTTCCCATGTCATCGTGACCGAAGTCGATCCCCTTAAGGCCCTCGAGGCAACGATGGACGGCTTCACAGTGGAGCGCATGGGGGCGGCGGCACCGGTGGGAGATCTCTTTATCACGGCCACGGGCAACATTTCGGTCATAAGAGCCGAGCATTTTGAAGTGATGAAAGACGGGGCCATTGTTGCCAACTCGGGCCATTTCAATGTGGAGATCGATCTTGAGACCCTGAAGAAGATGACCAAGGCCACGCGCGTCGTGCGTGACAATGTAGAGGAGCACGTACTCAGCACGGGCAAGAAGATCTTCGTCCTGGGTGAGGGGAGACTCATAAATCTAGCTGCGGCCGAAGGCCATCCTGCGGCGGTGATGGACATGAGCTTCGCCAATCAGGCCCTCTGCCTGGAGCATCTGGTGAAATCGAAGGGCAAGCTCAAGCCGGGCGTCTACGGTGTGCCCGAAGCCATCGATACCGAGGTTGCAGCGCTTAAGCTGAAGGCTTCGGAAATCACGATAGATGTGCTGACGGATAGGCAAGCGGAGTATCTCGCCTCCTGGAAAATGGGCACGTAGCAGGCCGGTGAAAGAGGCCCGTCTGCTTCGTTCCGCTCGTTCCCCGGCCCTGCGGCGTACGGCAATGTACGCATCGGTCCTGTGAACTTCGCGTGCCTCGCATCTGAATGGCTCTGCCTGGCCTGCCCCTGTAGCGTCGGGTCTCCGCAGGGTGACCGAGAATTTGGGGTAGAAGAGTCGAATTGATGATATTCCGTCGTAGCGTCGGGTCACCGTGCCCGACGTCAAGCCCGCGAGAACTGAGTAATCTGTCACCCTAATCGTTTCAGAGGGGGCTATCTGAACATGGCCTTGATGGCGCCCCAGGTGGAAGGCTCGGTGGGCGTCTCGCAATCAACCGTGTAGATCAGCCTCGTGTGAGTCGAGTCAAGCCAGGGACTGCACATGACGTTCCCATATACCCGCCTCGGGAAATCCGGGCACTCGGCACGCCAGCAATTGTAAATGGCCATGAGAGGCGCATCCGGACCCGTATGCTCATAGAAGATGTCCCAACTACCATTGTCATAGATGTCATTGGCCAGTTCAGGCAACCACGACCCGTTGAAGTCCGGACTCGCTATCGGAGGATCCGTACCTACGTGGATCCCATACTCCTCGTTGTGAGCAATCACCGACCTCTTGACGTTACCGCCGCAATCGCCTATATACATCATACTCCGACCTCCTCGCAATAGGTGATCTCGCAGTAGTCGAAGTTGGGTTCGGAATCGTACACATGGACTCCCCACCGACAGCCGGTAACGGTATTACCCACGAAGTACGGTCTCCCCGGCTCATTAACCTCATCGCAAAGGATGCCGGTGTGACAATTGCGAATCACGTTATTCCGGATCACTGGCTTCCACCATTCGGAGGACTCACCCCTTACCTCAATGCCAACAGCCATGTCCTCAAGTATGCAATCCTCAACGACTACGTCAGTGCACCCTACGACTATGATCCCCCAGATCCCTCCCATGGGGATATCGCAGCCCGGCACGTAAGGATGCCGAACCTTGAAGCCCGAAACCCGGGCCCCCTCACAATCCGTGAGATGGATCCCCACCGGGATGCCGCAAAGAAGGATCTCGGTAACCTCAGCACCTCGCTCCCCCACCAGGGCGACCCCCGTCTTGAGGAAGATGCTCGTCTCAGTGTAGTCAGCCACCATGTAGCTACCCGGCCCCACGAGCAACGTGTCCCCCACTGAGGCCGAGTCCATGGCAGCATGGATCACGGAAGCACTACCCGTGCTGTCAGGCTCCACCTACCACGTGCGGGCGTGAGAGGAGGGTGGAAGCACGAGGCAGAAGGCCGGTATGACGAGAATCAACAATATCTGCGCGCTCCGCATGTAGGGCATTTCCAAGCACCTCTAATTACCATTGTAGCATGAATAGGCGCCGTAGACAATGGCCAGTGGGGGCCCCGGCCAATGTCGGTCCCGGAGAGGCGACGCTACACAAGACCGAGTCGCCATTCCCATCGCAACGAATATCATGTGAAAAACGGCAAGAGACCATTCGTCGTCACAGGAGTGACGACGCTATGTAGGATGAGATACCTTTCGGTGACATTCTTCTTCACCGGCCCGGCTAGTATCTTTCCTCGCGGAGGATGAGGTAGAGGCCGCAGGCGGCGAAGCAGATATTGCCGAGCCAGGCGGCAAGCGTTGCCGGCATCACGCCCTGCTCGCCCAGGGTCTGGCCCACCCGTATGAAGCCGTAATAGATGAAGGTGAGGGCGAGGCCCATGCCCATGCCTACAGCGAGCCCGCCTCGCCTCAGGCGGGCGGAGAGGGGTGAGCCGATGAGGATCACGATAAGGTTGGTGAAGGGGAAGGAGAGTTTCATGTTAAGTCCCACGCGATAGCGGGTTGGGTCCCCGCCGCTTTCCTCTATCCGTGCGGCCAGACGGGAGAGCTCCCTAAATCCCATCTCCTCGGGCTGCCGCTGTTTCCGGACGATGTCGGCGGGATCGGCATTGACATCGGGAAGCGAGCCCTCGGGGATATAAGCTTCGCGCTCCACGTCCCCGGTGTCATTGAACCACCGCACCCATGCTTCATTGAAGACCCAGGTAGAACCCTTCCAGGTCGCCTTCTCGGCGTTGAGCCTGAAGAGGAGATCGCCCTTGAGGGACTTCTCCACGACGATGTCCTTCATCACGTTGAGTCTGGTGTCGTACTGGGGTGCGAAGTAGAAGAAACCACCCTTGGCCCGGTAGCTTATGTTGTTTCTCATCCTGGGCTCCCCGCCCGCGCTCGACCTCTGTATCTCATTCGACTTTATTGTGCGTACCTGGGCATTTGCGACCGGCTCTACGAATTCGCTGACACCCAGCGATGCCACGCTGGCTATGAAGCCCGCGAAGAGCAGCGGGATCACCGTCCGGCCGAACCTTATGCCTGAGGCTTTGATGGCCACGAGCTCGCTGTGCCTTGCCATCTGGCCGACGGTGAAAAGACACGAGATCAGGATCGCTATCGGCAGCGTCAGCGTGAAGATGTGGGGGATCTGGAAAAGGTAGTACTTGAAGATGGTAAACATGCCCACGCTGCTGTCGACGAAATCATCGACATTTTCCACCATGTCCAGACTTATGAAGACGGCGATAAACGCCAGGAGACCTAAGAAGACGGTTCTGGACAGTTCCCTGAGGACGTATCTGTCAAGTATGGTCAACTCGACCTGCCTTTGACCAGCCGGCTCAAGTGGCGCGGGATGAAGGGGAGTTCCCGGTCGGCCCTGATGAAAAGGTAGAGTCCGATTGCGCCGAGCACCACGTTGGCGGCCCACATTGAGACCGAAGGCAGGACATAGCCGCGGTCGGCCAGCTTCTCACCGGCGCTTAGGAAGGCGTAATATACTGAGAAGAAGAGAATGCTGAAGACAAGGCCGCTTCCGGCACCGCCCTCCTTGGTTCTCACCCCGATGGGGATGCCGATCATCACGAAGACGATGCAAGCGAAGGACAGAGCGGCCTTCTTGTGGGCCTCCACCGCAAGCGATCTCATTCGGCGTTTGTAGGAGTCCGCCTGGGTCTTAAGCGTCCTGATCTTCTCGCTCGCGGACGTCACCGCCGGGACGATGCGTTGCTTACCGTCCTCACTCTCGGCGATTGCGGCATCACGGAGCGCCGGCAAAGCCATTGCATTCCTCACCACGACGCTCTCCACCTGGGCCATCTGGTTGTTCAGCTTGTCCCGGTAACTGGCGATCTCACTCCGAAGGGCTCCTATGCTCATCTCCCTGTCCCCGCGGTATTCGCGGTCGACACGCACCAGTTCCCTCCCCACCCCGGGAATATTGATCGTGTGCTCGGTGAACTTGAGCCTGAGATAACGCTTTGGGTCTTTCTCATCGACGTCATGGATTTCGCCGTCATAGAGCTTCATGACCAGCGTATTGCCGTCATCGGAAAAGAAGAGCTCGCCGCGCTCGGCCCTGATCGTCTGGGCAGGCTTGCCTTCTAGCAAGCGCGAGATCGTGACCCCCTCGATTTCCCGCCCCATGGACTTGTTGACCAGAATACTGTAACCCTTGATCTCGTTCATGAAGACGCCGTCCCTGAGCTGCAATGCCGGCTTTTTCTTGTGTATGGATACAAGCAGATTTGCTAATCTGTGGTTCGTTTCGGGAACGACATAGTTGTGGACCGGTATCATGCCGAACGAGAGCAGGACAGCTGCGATCAGGAGAGGTTTTGAAATGGCGGTAAGGCTGAGCCCGCTTGTCTGCATGGCCGTTATCTCGTTATCAGAGGCAAGCCGCATGAAGGAGATCAACGTACCTATCAGAACGGCCATGGGAACAGCCATCACGATCATCCATCCCAGGCTGAGGAGAAGAAGTTCCGCTGACGCGGCCAAAGGCACGCCCTTGCCTATCAACATCTCAAGGTTCTTGTAGAGAAAGTCCAGAATGAGTATGAATATGATGATGAAGATGCCGAAGAGAAACGGCGGAAGCTGCTGTGTCAGAATGTATCTGTGGAGTGTCTTCATTTGTCCACGTTCGTAGTCAAAAGGGGTCAATGATTATCCGTTCGGTGCCAAGTTACTATAGATGTAACAGGAGGGCAAGTGCATAGTTTCCGCCTGAATCAGACGGTTGTGGGGAATCCTCAAGCAGGTGAGATCGGTGGCATGGATTTTGCCCAGAGGGTTGGAGGGCGTAAGTGCATCCATGGGACGGTCTCGATTGACTAAGATGAGATTGGCAATCTGGCTCGGGGCGGCCTTTATGGTCTTGAGCTCATTGAGTGTGGCCGGGTCCGAAAATGCGGACCTTGAGCCGGGCACGGGCCCGGACAGTCTGCCTGCTGCCGAGTCACCGGACATGTTACTGCCCTATGCCGAGAGCCCGGGTGACACACTTATTCCAGGCGGTCCGCGGGAACCCAGCGAGATACCCGAAATGCCGGATACGCCCGGATCGGAGGACTCCCTCGACGCCGGGGCCGGCTGGACGCCCCGATCGACCGCCGCCTCGGAGGTGTCCGCAGGTGTTGCGGCCGACTCCACGGCGGGAGGCACCCGCCCTGAGGTTCCGGGTGGTCCAAGCGGGGAGGCGGGCTTTGCTGACACGGGATTCGTGGCACCACCGGGCACACTTCCCCTGGAGATTACGCCTCTGCCCCCGGACACGATCATAGTCGGCGGTGTCAGAATTCCCCTGGGAGGACCGTGGGAAGGCGATAGCCTTGGAAATGCCGGGCCGTTCAGCAGGCCGGGTCCGGTCTTCTGGACCGCCGGCCCCAGGTTGAGACCCAGAATACCTGCGTTCGCCAAGCCGTCGGAATTGGAGGTGGCTTTCCCGGAGGCTTTTGCGGAGCGCTGGGACGAGGCTGGAGACCGCAGGACCTTTGAGGCAAAGCACGCGACGTTGGAGGATTACAGCAACATAGACATCCCTATCAAGTTCCCCGACACCATTGGCAGGGTAATCGGGCAGGGAGCCAATCTCAATGTCTCAGGCAGCGAACAGATCAGTTTCGGAGGACAGACAAGGTATCAGCTCAACGAACAGGCGACCGAGTTCGGCACGCGCTCCAAGTTCCCCACGCTGGATATGAAGCAGCACTTGAAGATAGACCTTTCGGGAACCGTGGGAGAGAAGATCAACGTGATGGTCCATCACGACAGCGAGATCGAAACGCCCCTGGAAAACCGGATCAAGCTCCGCTATGACGGCGACGACGATGAGATCGTACAGAAGATAGAAATGGGCAATACCAATCTCTCCTTGCCGGGGTCCCGCTTCGTGAGCTATAGCGGTCAGCAGCAGGGGCTCTTCGGAGCCAAGATGCAGGCCAAGCTGGGAGCCCTCGATCTGACCCTGATTGCCAGTAAGCAGGAGGGACGTACAGCGGGTGCCAGTTTCGTGGGGACCAGAAGCAAGGATTCGATAAGCATCAATGACCTGGACTTCGTGCGCAACAAGTACTTCTTCATGATGGACCCCTACACGCGTATCCCGGGGAAGGAATTCACCGAGGTGACGGTATATCTGGACGACGGCAACGGTAACAACAACCTGGACACGGGCGCTCTTCCTGCCGTCGCCGTCCTCGACCCCAGCGATCCCCCTGACACCTCGCTCTGGGGCACGGAGGCGCACGTCGGATACTACGATGTCCTCGAAGTCAACCGGGACTATGCGGTCGATCTACAGACCGGTGAGATTGCGCTCCTCAAGCCCCTGGGAGAAGCCCATTCGCTTGCCGTCGCTTACAAGTATAACGACAAGCAGGTGGGAGGCGTTGTGGTGGAAGGCCATCTCTACCTTAAGATGATACGGCCGCCCAGGTATTACATGATCGACTACGCCGACGTGTGGAAGGCTCCGACGCTTGCCCTGATGCGAAAGAATGTGTATTCGCTGGTATCAAAGTTCATCTCCGAGGAGCAGGTTGAGGTCCGCATCTTCCGCAGGGGTTCACCCAGGGATGAAGAGCTCCAGGGCGATTTCGCATATGCCAAGATCCTCGGGATAGACCTTCAGGACGAAACCGGTCTGGCGGCCACCCCGCCCGATTGGCATACCGACGATTATGCGGATGGCGGGAGAATCAATGGTGAACTGGGACTGCTGATATTTCCGGACCTGAGGCCGTTCGATCCTCTGATTCCCCCGACGGGCAGACCGGCCCAGCTTGAGGACACTAATCCGACTATATATGACGAGATCATCAATAATCTCAAGGAAAACGAGAACAGCAAGTACTATATCAAGATCCGGTTTTCCACGCCGGAGACCTCTTTCAAACTGAATCATATCAATATACTGGAAGGGAGTGAAGTCGTCACCCTCGACGGCACGCGGCTTACCAGAAACGTTGATTATGACATCTACTATGACATAGGCCAGATAAGATTCAAGACGGAGGAGGCGGCACGCCCGGATGCCCAGATCTCGGTGGACTACCAGTATGTGCCTTTTCTTTCCCTGGCCCAGCAGTCACTGGTGGGCGCCCAGGGTATGTACAAGTTCTCCGAGCAATCACATATAAGTTCGCTGTGGCTTTTCCAGAGCAAGAAATCGCCTGAAGAGCGCCCGCGCCTCGGACAGGAGCCTTCACAGATCGTCATGGGAGACGTGAACGCCAATCTCGCATTCAATCCCTCCGTGATGACTGCGATGATAAACGCCCTACCCTTCGTCAACTCGGAGAGTCAATCGCGGCTCACTGTGGCTGGGGAGCTCGGTATCAGCCTTCCCAATCCCAACACTAAAGGTGAAGTCTATATAGATGACATGGAGGGGGTCCAGGATCTCCGGTCCTTCTCTGTGATGAGGGAGGCCTGGGTTCCCGCGAGCGCCCCGACCGGTTACAGGTGGCAGGATAACCGGAGGATCAACTGGTATGTCAAGGATAGGGAAGTGAAGGAAGAGGACCTCTTCCCGAAGGCCGAGTCCAGGCCGGGTGAGTCGTACATCCCCGTCATGGAGATCAAGCAGAGGGGACCCATGTATGAAGGCGAGGGGTTTGACACCTCGAATGAATGGACCGGATTGATGAGGTTGATTTCGAAGACAGGGGCGGACTACTCTGAACTTCGCTTCTTCGAGATCTGGCTCAGGCAGAAACAAGGTGACGGCGGCGTCTTCAATGTCGATCTGGGGGCTGTGAGTGAGAACTTCTACAGGCCGGGTGAGGGGGCCCTCCTGAATACGGAGGATGCCGACAGGGACGGCGAGCTCAGCCAGTCGGAGAACACGGGGCTTGATGGTGTGTTCACAGAGGACTCGACGCCCGAACACCCTGATGACCCTTATGACAATTGGAGCTATACCGAGGGCAACTATACGCACATAAACGGGACGGAGCGAAACCCCAGGACACTCCCCGACACCGAGGACCTGGATGATGACGGCAATCTGGACACCGACAATGTACACTTCCGACTTTCTTTCGATCTCTCCGATACCACCTACATAGCCAACCGGTCGGACGAGTGGGTCCTGTACAGGGTGCCCCTCGTGGATGCCGATACGCTGGGGGGCTCGCCCAGCTGGCGCTCCATAAGGTATATGAGATTCTTCTTCACCGGAGCCGATACGCAGTCGGTTTACCAGATCGCCTACATGCAAATCGCGGGCACCAGCTGGCTTGAAGAGGGTATCCGGATGAAGGAAGACATGACCATTGCAGACGTCCCTTCCCAGGAGACCTTTGAGATTTCCGCCAAGAATACGAGGGACGATCCCGACTATATTCCGCCTTACGATCCGGGGAAGGACCCGCAGGGTTACAAGAAGAGGGAGCAATCGCTTGTAATGATACTGAGGAACCTTGCTCCCGGGCACTCGGGATCCATTTATAAGATCCTCTCGGGTGAGGCATCAAACTACACACTCTATCAGAGCTTGGCCTTCTATGTTTACGGGGATGCCCAGGCGGCAAGCGAGAATCTTCACATGTTCGTGCGGTTCGGCTCGGACAGTCTCAACTTCTATGAGTATGCCGTCAGGGTCGAAAGCGGGTGGAGGACTATCAAGGTGCCACTCGAGGAGATCACGAACCTGAAAGCCGAAGAGCCGGATACGGTGACTCTATACGATACGCAGAAACAGGTCTTCTTCAGGCGGACGGAAACCAGCCATGGTTGGATCGCGGCTTATGGATCGCCTTCGATTACCAGGGTCTCCAGAGTGGGTGTAGGTGTGGTGAACAGTGGTGAGGTCGCCACCAGCGGGATGGGGGCGGAGATCTGGTTTGATGATCTGCGTCTCACCGATGTCAGAAGGGAGGCGGGGTTTGCGGGAAGACTCAGTGTAGGGGCGTCGTTCGCCGATGTGGCCACGGTCAGTATGGACTACGAGAAGACCGACACGGAGTTCCAGACTCTGACCTCCAATAGGTCGGGCACCGATGACAGGAACTACTCTGTTTCGGTATCCACGGCGCTGGAGAAGCTCCTGCCCATATCGAGTTATTCCCTGCCTTTTTCCTACCGCCATCACAAGAGCACCTCCTTGCCTACGCTCAAGAGCCAGTCGGACATAGCCCTTAGACCGGACCAGCGCATGGAAGAGCAGCGATCGTCGGTGGACGACTCCTACAGGTTGTCGATTTCGAAAACCCGCAAGTCCAAGAACATTCTGATGCGCCTGACAATAGACGCCGTTTCCGGCGGCGCTTCGTTCTCCAGTAGGCGTGGCATATCACCTGAATTGGCGGACACGTCAAGCGGCTATACCGGTGATATCACGTATAAGCTGTCTCCATGGTGGAAGAAGAGCCTCCGCGTGTTCAGGGGCTACTCGATATCGTTCATGCCTGACAACGTGAGTTACGCGATCAATGGGTCCACCAAGAACGTCAAGACGATCGACAGACGGCTCGGAGTGGTCAAGCAGGACCGATACAGCAGGGATATCAAGGGCAATTTCAGTGTGACCTATACTCCGCTGTTGGGACCTATGCTCAAAACCGACTACAGGCTCACCATGGCACGGGACATGGATACCAACAAGCGGGCTACCATCATCGAGAGTATCGGGCGGGGAACGGAGCTCAAGCGTTCGCAGAGTGCCGGCGTCCAAATCACGCCTTCCTTCGGGAGGTGGATGAAACCCACACTCAGCTATGACGTCGACTACGATGAGAACTCCGACCCTTCGGTCCGAAGCGCAGGTGAACCCCGCAGCATCCGCAGGGCTTCGGTGTCGGCGAAGTCACTCGTGGATGTGGTACTGGCCCCCTCGGGTGCGGTCACCCTGCCGGCCCCCAGCGATAGTAGCGGGGTGCCCATATATAGTCTGATCCTCTCCAAGTTCCCCGATGTGACCATGAGTTACGTGATCGACCGGGCCGCCAAATATCAGAAGATACTGGACCGGCCCGACTTCGCATTCCAACTCGGATTGGACACAAAGGTCAATGAAGACATTATCTACCGAGGCTCCTCGGGAGCGGCCCAGAAGACCGATGAGCACACTCACAGCCGCGGCTTCATAATGTCCTCCGACTTCGAACCCGTGAAACACCTGAATCTGGAGGCCAGATTCAAGACGGACAAGTCGGAACGCGAGTACGCCGGAGCAACCAGTTTCAATTCCAGTACGACCTGGCCGGATGTGACGGGCAATATCTCCGGGTTGGGCAATCTGGGTTTTCTTGAAGGCACTTTGAGGAGCACCTCTTTGGCATTCGGCTACAAGGGGTCTCAAACGGAGAAGGGCACGGGATCTGAAGTCAACACCCGGACCAACCAATCCGAATGGCTGCCGCTGGTCGGGTGGGATGCTACCTGGATCAACGGCCTGAGGACCACCTTCAATCTCAGGCACTCGCGCAGCGAAACCGAGACATTTACCGGTACCGGGACCTTGAAGAACTCCAGGACGACCTCCGTCAGCCTTTCCCTGAGCCACTCCTTCAGCGCTCCGCAGGGTATGTATATACCCCTGGCCGGGCGTACCCTCAAGTTCGAAAGCAATCTCACCCTCAACCTCGATATCAGTTATGAGATGAGACTGGACAGGACCCCCACGGCCAACAACAGGATCGACACCGATCAACGCAAGCTCGGCATATCCCCCAGGGCCAGCTACAGCTTCAGCAAGAACATAACCGGTTCGGCAAACGCGAAGTTCGAGCAGAGCTCGGACCGCAAGCTGGGGCAAACATGGCGTACAATCGGTCTAAGTGCCTCGGTGCTGATAAGGTTCTAGCGACGCGTGTCGAGTTTTCGCTTGCTTTTGACTGCTATCTGTTGTAGTTTGGGTGCGGAGTGGGCATGGCCCACTCTTGCACTATCTATTGGTTTTGCTTTAGGGGCTGATATCCTTGCGAAGACAGCAGTTATTGGAACGGGCCAGGAGTGCCGTTTTGCCGGTATTGGCGAACCTTGGCTATGAGCTCGTAGAGATCGGATTGGCTGTTTCGCATGGTAGAAGAACCTTGCGGCTTTTTATTCACCGCAGGGGCGGGGTCACCCTGGACGGTTGTGCGAAGGTCAGTAAGGCCGTAGGACCGCTCCTGGATGACGAAGGTCTGTTTCCGGGGAGGTACTACTTGGAGGTGTCGTCGGCCGGGGCGGAGAGGAAGCTCAGGACCCGAGATGACTTCCGTATCTTCGTGGGGAGCAAAGTCAGGGTAAGGACAAGGCACCCGGAAGGTGAAGAGGTGAATATTGAGGGTTTGATAGAGGATTTTTCCGGGGATGCTGTCGCCGTCAGACAGGCGGAAGGCACTCTTGTAACGGTCCGACTGGAGGACATTTCCGGCGCTAGGCTCTGTCTCTGAAAGAGGGTTTGAGACATGGACTTGAGTTTTGAAATCATTCAGGCTCTCAAGACTATTGCGCGTTCCAAAGAGGTCGACGAGAGTCTCATTATTGAAACCCTTGAAGCCGCGCTGATTAGTGCCGCCAGGAAAAAGTTCGGTGCGGAAAGCAAGATAGAGGTGGACATAAACCAGGAAGAAAACAAGCTTAACGTATATTGCTGCAAAGAGGTGGTCGGGGAGGTTGAGGATCCACAGACCCAGATGACTCTGGAGGACGCCCGGGAGATCGATCCGTCCGCGGAGGCGGGTCAGGAGCTTAAGATGGAGATCCCGCTGGCGCAGTTCGGCAGAAACGCCATTCAGACGGCGAAGCAAGTGGTGATCCAACGAGTCAGGGAAGCCGAAAGAGACAAGGTGTTCCGGGAATACCAGGACAGGATCGGGGAGGTAGTGAACGGCAACGTTCAGCAGATAGAGCGTGGTAACCTCATAGTGAGCCTGGGGAGAACGGAAGCGCTTCTGCCCCAGCGTGAACAGATTCCCAGGGAGCAGTTCAGGCAGATCAGTTCCATCAGGGCCTTGATTATAGACGTCAGCAAGAGCTCGAAAGGGCCGCAGGTCATTCTTTCCAGGAGTCACCCGGATTTCCTCAGGAGGCTCTTCGCCATGGAAGTGCCGGAAATCAAGGACGGAGCCGTGGAGATAAAGGCGGTGGCCCGTGAGCCCGGTGGAAGGTCCAAGATCGCCGTGCATTCCCATGATGACAAGATAGACGCGGTCGGTGCGTGTGTGGGAATGAAGGGATCGCGTGTGCAGACGGTGGTCAGGGAGCTCAACGGAGAACGTATCGATGTTGTCCTTTGGGGTGATGACCCGGTAGCCTTTGTCACGCGTGCATTGAGCCCTGCAAAGGTGGTCCACGTGGAGATCGACGAGCCTGACGGAAAGGTCACCGTGGTCGTTGCGGACGACCAGCTCTCACTTGCCATCGGGAAGGGGGGGCAGAACGCCAGGTTGGCCGCCAAGCTCACGAGTCTCAAGATCGATCTTATCAATGAATCGCAGTATTCCGAGAGGCTCGAATTCCAGAAGTTGGCGAGGTTCCCCGTGTCGGAGATCCCGGGCATCGGCGGGAAGTTGCTAGGCAACCTTGCGAAGGCCGGCTACGATACGGCGGATCAGCTCAGCAGGGCGAGCATTCTGAATCTTGTTGAGATAGAGGGTATAGGCGAGAAGACCGCTGTCAAGATCATACAAGCAGCCAAGGCGAAAATCAGTGAGTTGAGGAAACAATTCGAAGCTGATCGCATGGCCGCTGAAGAGGAGTATGAGGAGGAGGTCGAGGAGGGTGAGATTGTGGAGGAGGATCTCAAAGGGGCATCCGAAGATGTATCAGCGGATGAACCTGAGGAGCCGGAAGAGATCGCAGAGGCCGAGGAAGTAGGGGAGCCTGAGGAGCCGGAAGAAGGGATGGATGGGTGAAGACGGGACACATCCCGATAAGGACATGCGTGGGCTGCCGGAGGAAGCGACCTCAGATTGAGATGATGAGGTTCACGGCCGATGGGATTGATTCTTGCGGTCTTCGCGGGGAGGGGCGAGGGATGTATCTTTGCCGGGATGCCGCATGTATGGAGAAGGTCCTAATGAGGACGGACATAAGGAAGCGACTGGGGCCATCGGCCTATGCCGGTGTTTTGCAGGGCCTTGAAACCGTGACGACCAAGGAAAACTGTCTTGACGGATCATGCCTCGGGAGTGTTATATGTGATGAGTGTCGCGGAGGTAGTTCCTTTGGCTAGAAAGAGAGTTTATCAGGTAGCGCGCGAGCTGAATCTCTCCAGTGAAGCTCTTCTTGAGATGCTCAGAGGTATGGGGCTCACCGTTAAGAGCCACATGAGCGCCATAGACGATAAGACCGTGGAGGCCCTCGGCCAGAAGCTCAAGGACGAGAAGGAGGCCGTCAAGGAAGAAGTAGCGCGCAAGAAGAGGATTGTTGAGGAAAGCAGAGTCAAGGCCAAGCCCGAACAGAAGGTCGCCCAACTTCCCCGGAAACCGGGTATGAAGAGAAGGGCAGACGAGAAGTCGGTAAAGGAAACGGTCAGGAAGACCCTTGCGGACATTGAAGGTACGAAAAGGCCGCGAAGGCGGAAGAGAAGAACGAGGCTCGAGGAAGAGGTCAGCGAAGAAGAAGCCAAACGGATCAAGGTAACCGAGTTTGTATCGGTTGGCGAGCTTGCAGCATCCATGGACATCAGACCTTCCGACGTGATCTCGTGCTGTATGAAGATGGGTGTCATGGCCACGGTCAACCAGAGACTCGATGCCGATACGATTGAGGCCATAGCAGACGAGTTCGGCTTCACTGTTGAGTTCGTAAAGGAATACGGATCCGAACTGGCTGAAGAAGAGGAAGCCAAACCCGAACCGAGGCACCCGGTGGTCACAATCATGGGCCATGTGGACCATGGGAAGACTTCGCTGCTGGACTTCTTCAGACGGAGCAATATCGTTGCGGGCGAATCCGGCGGGATCACTCAGCACATCGGGGCTTATGAAGTCGGGGCGCCGGGTGGCAGGGTGACTTTTCTCGACACGCCGGGCCATGAGGCCTTCACCGCGATGAGAGCGAGGGGGGCCCAGGCCACCGATATCGTGATACTGGTGGTTGCCGCCGACGAGAGGGTCATGCCTCAGACGATGGAGGCGATCGACCATGCCAAGGCGGCCGACGTCCCGATCATCGTCGCGATAAACAAGATAGATCTTCCCAATTCCAACGTGGATAGGATCAAGCAGGACCTTGCCCAGCACGGACTGACTCCGGACGATTGGGGCGGGGACGTTCTTATGGTCCCGGTGTCCGCCAAGACCGGCGATGGGGTCGAACACCTCCTCGAGATAGTCCTCCTTCAGGCTGAAGAGCTCAGTCTGGAGGCGCCCAGGAAGGGCAAAGGTGTGGGTGTGGTGATCGAATCCAGGGTCGAGCAGGGACGAGGCATTGTGGTGACCGTGCTTACGCAGAAGGGCGAGCTGTCGATAGGCGATCCTTTTGTCGCAGGTATCTGGAACGGCAGGGTAAGGGCGATGTTCAACGAGCGGCGCCAAAACGTGGATGTCGCTTATCCCTCCTCACCGGTGGAGATATTGGGATGTCAGGGGATTCCCCAGGCCGGTGATTCTTTCATGGTTGCCGGTGACGAGAGAGAGGCAAGGGAGGTCTCCCTCAAGAGACAGATGCTCCAGCGCGAACGAGGACTGAGACGGGTCGGCCATATCAGCTTGCAGGACCTCTACGACAGGATACAGTCGGGCGAGGTCAAGGAACTCAACGTCATTGCCAAGGGCGACGTGGACGGATCGGTGGAGGCTTTGAGCGATGTCCTTGGGGGATTGGGTACCGAAGAGGTTTCACTCAAGATAATCCATAGTGGTGTGGGTTCGGTTAATGAATCGGACGTTCTGCTGGCTGCTGCCTCCAATGCTATAGTGATCGGTTTCCACGTGGGTGTTTTGCCGAAAGCGAGAGACGTGGCGAAGCGAGAGGACGTGGATGTCCGGACCTACGACGTGATATACGAGGTCAGCAAGGATATCAGTGCTGCCATGCAAGGACTCCTCGGTCCCGTGATTGAAGAGCGTGTTGTCGGCAAGGCCGAAGTCAGGCAGGTCTTCAGCGTCAGCAAGGTAGGTACAATCGCCGGCTCCTTTGTAACCGAAGGGACGGTGATCAGGAACGCCTCGGCGCGTGTCGTCAGGGATGGTGATGTGCTGCATGAGGGGAAGGTTTCGTCTTTGAAGAGGTTTAAGGACGATGCTAGAGAAGTGTCGCAGGGATATGAATGCGGCATCGGCGTCGAGGGCTTCACCGAATTCCGGGAGGGCGACATCCTGGAGGTCTTTGTCCTGGAAGAAGTGAAACGGTCGTAGGGTAACTGTTTGGTTGTCGGCACTTGTACGGTCGATTTTCATATCCCCGGCAGCGGTTCCCTCAAGTCCAAGAGACTGATTCTTAAGAGCCTCAAGGATAGGATACGGCACAAGTTCAACGTGTCGGTCGCCGAGGTCGATCATCTTGATCTCTGGCAGCGATCGACCATTGCCGTGGCCGTTGTGTCCAGGGATGGGCAATTCGCCGACCAGGTGATTGCGAAGGTGCTTGATCTGATCGAGTCGGAAGCCAGGATCAGTGTAATAGACATACAGACCGATCTGAGGTGAAAACGGTTGGAAAGCAGGAGACTTATCAGGCTCGGAAGCCAGATCCAGGAAGATGTCAGTGACATAATCGCGCGGAAGCTTAAGGATCCCCGCTTGGGGTTTGTATCCGTCACGAAGGCGACGGTATCCGCCGACCTCAGCTATGCCAACGTTTACTTCAGCGTGATCGGTGATAAAGGTGATACCAAGAGAACGATGACATGTTTGGAGCATGCAGCCCCCTTCATTAGATCGGAACTGGCCGGGAGGTTGCGACTTAAGCGTGTACCGGAGCTGAGATTCTTCTATGACGATTCCGCGGCGAGAGGCGCCCGCATCGATAGGATACTCAAGAACCTGAAGGAAGGTGATGATGGAGAAGACCTACCAAGCGATAGCTGAAGTCATGACCACCAGCAAGTCCTTCCTCATAGCGTCCCACATAGATCCGGATGGCGACGCGATAGGCTGTGAGCTCGCTATCTTATCTATTCTTAAGCGGTTAGGCAAGAGCGCTAAAGTGGTATCTGAGGAACCTGTCCCTGATACCTTCACCTTTCTGGAAGGTAGTGGCGATGTCATAGCCGTTGAGACACCTGCTGCCGAAGTGGCGGTGGTAGTGGATGCGGCCTCGCCCGACCGGCTTGGCTGGGTCGAGAAACTGGTTCGTGACTGCCCTGTCATAATCAATATCGATCATCATGCATCCAATACCTATTTCGGGCACTACAACCTGGTCGAGACGGGCGCCGGAGCATGCGGCGAAGTAATCCACCGGCTTCTTGGGGTCCTGGGACTGGATCCCACCAGGAGCGAGGCTGAGGCTCTCTATGTTGCCATTTTGAGCGACACTGGCTGCTTCCGGTTTCCTACCACTACCGGTGACACGCTGAGGATTGCCGCCGACCTGCTTGACACAGGGGTGAAAGCCTATCATGCCGCTTCTGAGATCTTCTGGAAGAAGTCGCCAGCCGGGTTGAAGCTTCTGAGCGATGCCCTTTCCACGATTGAGGTGACCAATGGCGGCAGCGTCGCCACCATGGAAATAACCAAGCGCATGTATGAGGAGGCCGGGGCGACTTCGCGGGATACGGAGGGGTTTGCAACATACCCGAGGTCGATTCGCGATGTACTCGTAGGCGTCCTCATAAGAGAGACCGGAGATGGGCTTTTTAGGGTGAGCCTGCGGTCCCGGGAAGGCTATTCCATATCTGACGTGGCAAGCTCTTTCGGCGGGGGCGGCCATCCCACGGCGGCCGGCTTTAGAATCCGCGGAGATCGCGACGAGGTCAAGGCCAGGATCCGGGACGCACTAGGTACCGCATTGCTGAAGCTGGATTCAACTTCCGCCTCCTAATCGTATGAACGGGATAATCGTCCTCGACAAACCATCCGGAATGACATCCCATGACGTCGTTGATACCGTGCGGGCGCTTACGTCAGACATCAAGGTGGGTCATGCCGGCACTCTCGACCCCAATGCGACCGGCATCTTGATCCTGCTTCTGGGTAGGGCCACGAAGGTCTCCCGGTTTCTGATGGGACTTGAGAAGGAGTACGTTTTCACCATCCAGCTCGGCCTGGATACGGATACACTTGACCGGTGGGGAAAAACGGTTAGTATCGTCGATGTTGTGGAGAAGAGTGAACGGGAAATAGTGGACGCTGTCGCCAAGGTGACAGGGCGTTATGAACAGGTGGCCCCGGCGGTCTCTGCTCTAAAACACCGTGGCGAACCGCTCTATCGGCTTGCCAGGCGTGGAGACGAGGTTCCCAGAAAAGTGCGTTTTGTGGATGTCAAACGGTTCGACGTTCTGGATGTCTGCCATCCGTTCATCACGGCGCGCGTGGTGTGCTCTTCCGGTACCTACGTTAGGTCCCTGGCCAGGGATGTGGGCAGGCTCCTCGGCACGGTGGCTTCCGTGTTCTGCCTGAGGAGGACCCGAATCGGGACATTCGGCCTCGATCAGGCTGTCTCCCTGGACTTGTTGGTGGAACGCGGTGGGGGGCTGGAGGAGTTCGTGCTGCCCCTGTCGGATGCCCTCAGGCACTTGCCGCGGGTCCACATCGAGGAGCAAGGGGCCGAAGGCCTTAGACTGGGAAGGCAGCCGCGTATGGAGGATGTGTGCGCCTCGGATCTGGGTTTCGACGGCGACTACGCGGTACTGGTGGACAAGCACGGCCGGGCCCTGGCCATTGTCAGAAGGACGGACAGGTCCGGCTGCGGCTTGGCGACCGAACGGGTACTGTGAAGGAAGCGTCAATGAGGGTGATCAGAGATGTCTCTGGAATCCGGGCTCGCAAGGAGTCGGTTGTAACCATAGGCTCTTTCGACGGCATCCATCTGGGGCACCGGAAGATACTTAAGGAGGTGGTTCTGCTGGCCCGCGGCCTGTCGGCAACAGGTGTGGTCGTGACGTTCGATCCCCACCCCATTGCGATACTCCATCCGAAGGAGGCCCCGTGTCTTTTGACCACTGCCTCAGAGAAAGTGAGGCTCATAAGGGACGTCGGTGTGGGAAAGGCGGTCATAGTGCAGTTTACCCCTAAGCTCGCGAAGCGCTCTGCCGAGTGGTTCGTGAGAGACCTCCTGATCGAGCGGCTCAACATGCGAAGGCTTGTGATAGGTTACGATTTTCGCTTCGGGGTAGGCCGGGAGGGAGATGCTCCCTATTTGGAACGTCTGGGCGAGAGACTCGGATTTGGGGTTGATATTGTGCCTCCGGTGAATTACCTTAAGCATCCTGTGAGCTCGACTCGCGTGAGGACGGCCCTTGTGAGGGGTGATGTTGGGGCTGCAGCGAGTATGCTGGGCCGGCCCTACCGGTTTTCCGGCAGGGTGGTGAGAGGAGAGGGAAGAGGGCGAATGCTCGATTTTCCGACAGCGAATCTTGAAATAGACGACTCGGCGAAGCTCATGCCGGCCAATGGGGTGTACGCCGTCAGAGTGGATATAGGCGGAAAGCAGGCGCAGGGGGCTCTTTATGTCGGGAACAAGCCCACCTTCGGCTGCAAGGCCCGCGTTGTTGAAGTCCATATCATGGATGTCAAGAGGGCCCTCTATGGCAGGAATGTGGGAGTGGCCTTCGTAAGGAGGATCCGGGATGATGCCGCTTTCCCAGGTCCGGAGGCTTTGCGCGATGCGATCAGGGGGGATGTGGCGAAGGCTAGGAGGCTATTATCAACTTAGGTATTGATTTATGCACAAAAAACGTCTAACTAATATAGTAGCTGGAGGGGGTGAACTATAGGTGCCACTAGAAAAAGGTAAGAAACAGGAAATCATCGAGAAATTCCGAGTGCACGAGAAGGACTCCGGTTCCCCGGAAGTCCAGATCGCTCTGCTTACGGAGCGGATACGCGATCTGACCAGCCATTTTCAGGTCCACAAGAAGGACTTTCATTCCAGAAGGGGACTATTGAAGCTTGTCGGACAGCGTAGAAGGCTTCTGGATTACCTCAAGTCCAGGAAGATTGAGAAGTACCGGAAGATAGTCAAGGAACTCGGATTGCGTAAGTAGAATCTACCAAGGAAGAGAAATGACAATTGAAGAGAGTATAGAAATCGGTGGGCGCAAATTGTCTATCGAGGTGGGAAGAGTAGCCAGGCAGGCCGACGGCGCCGTGCTGGTTCGTTATGGCGACACGATGGTGCTGGTGACCAGCTGTATCTCGGAAGGGCCGCTCGAAGGAGCGAGTTTCCTTCCGCTGCTGGTCGATTACCGGGAAAAATCCTATGCGGCCGGCAAGATCCCCGGCGGGTTTTTCAAGCGGGAGGGACGACCCAGCGAGAAGGAGATACTGAGCGCCAGGCTGATCGACAGGCCTATCCGGGCACTCTTTCCCGAAGGTTTCAGCCATGAAGTGCAGGTGGTCGCCACGGTCCTCTCGTCCGATCAGGAGAATGATTCCGATATCCTTGCGATGATAGGTGCCTCTGCGAGCCTGAGTCTGGCCGGAGCGCCCTTCGGTGGGCCCATAGGCGTGGTGCGCATCGGACGCAAAGACGGTGAGATGATCGTCAACCCGACGTTCATGGACCGGGGTGAGGGTGACATAGATCTTGTAGCTGTGACCGCCGGGGACCAGTTGGTCATGATCGAAGGCGGTATGAAGCAAGTGGGTCGGGAAGACCTGATGAAGTGTCTGGAGCTTGCCCAGGAAGTGGCACCCCAGATTATAGGTCTCCAGCACCGGATCAACGAGCGTTGTGGCGCCAAGAAGATGGAATTCACTCCAAGAGTGCCCAGGCAGGAGGTCCGCGAAGAGGTGAAGCGCCGATACGAGGCACGTATAAGAGAGGCCATCGGCATCAGTGACAAGGAGAAGAGACAGGCGGAACTGGGAATCATCAAGAAAGAGGCGCTCGAAGCCCTTGCCGAGACGTTCCCGCAAAGCGAGATTGATGTCGCCGACTCACTACACGATATAGAGCGTGACGAAGTAAGGAGAATGATAGCGGAGAGCGGCAGGCGGTTGGACGGTAGAGGACTACGCGATCTGAGACCGATAAGCTGTGAAGTCGGAGTGCTTCCCAGGACGCATGGTTCGGCTCTCTTCACCAGGGGCCAGACGCAGTCGCTCGCCGTCACCACTCTGGGAACAGCGATAGACGAACAGCGCGTTGACGACCTGGAGGGTGAGACATCCAAGAGTTACATGCTTCACTACAATTTCCCGCCGTTCAGCGTGGGTGAGATAAGGCCGATCAGAGGGCCCGCGCGGAGAGAGATAGGTCATGGGGCCCTGGCAGAACGATCGATTCAGCCGGTGATTCCGGAATCGGAGAAGTTTCCGTATACAATCAGGGTTGTCTCCGACATCCTTGAATCCAATGGGTCCTCCTCCATGGCGACCGTCTGTGCGGGGTCGCTCGCCCTTATGGATGCGGGCGTACCTGTCAAGGCTCAGGTGGCGGGGATTGCCATGGGTCTTGTGAAAGACGGTGACAACTACCACATCCTTACCGACATACTGGGAGTGGAGGATCATCACGGGGACATGGATTTCAAAGTCGCCGGGACCAAGAACGGCTACACCGGCATTCAGATGGATCTCAAGATACCCGGAATCCCTCGCGATGTCCTCGCCCGGGCGATGGAGCAGGCGGATGAGGCTCGAGCCAAGATCCATGAGGTCATGGACAGTATCCTGGCGGAGCCGAGGGCTGAGATATCCAGCTATGCGCCGAGAATCGTGGCGATAAGGGTGGACCGGGAGAAGATCAGGGAGATCATCGGCCCCGGAGGGAAGACCATCCGCAAGATTATTGAAGAGACCGGTGCGGTTATCGACATAGAAGATACCGGGGAAGTGAAAATCGCATCGCCGGATGGCGAAGCTCTCAACAAGGCGCTGGACATGATCAACGCTCTTGTCGAGGACCCGGAGGTGGGTAGAGCCTACGACGGTACGGTAAAGAAGATCGTCGATTTCGGTGCGTTCGTGGAGATTCTGCCGGGGAAAGAGGGTCTGCTGCACATTTCCGAGATAGAGCACAGGCGAATCAAGACCGTCAGGGATGTCCTGAACGAAGGCGACAAGGTGACTGTGAAGGTGATCGGGATGGAAAGGGACGGCAAGATACGCCTGAGCCGCAAAGCGCTCCTGGACCGCGACGCGTCTCCTAGATGAGTTTCGTCTATAGAAGAGATGTCCTCGAAGGTGGTATCCGTGTTGTAAGCGAATCCAACCGCGACGCACGATCGCTGGCTCTCGGGTTCTGGGTGGGTGTGGGTTCGAGCTGCGAACCCCGGAATCTGAGCGGAGTCTCCCACTTCATCGAACATATCCTCTTCAAAGGGACCCGCAAGCGTTCGGCGTTCGAGATCGCCAATGCCCTCGAGTCCATTGGAGCAACCATCGATGCTTTCGCCGGGAGAGAGAGCACCGCTTTCATTTGTCGGTGCCTTCCGGAGCAACTGGGTAGGTCGGTGGATGTGGTCGGCGACATGCTCTGCAAGCCGGCTATGAGGCGGGATGCGATAGAACTTGAGAAGCGGGTCATCTTCGAAGAGATACGCAACTATGAAGACTCGCCGGAAGACGTCGTACACGAGCTGATAGCCCGGTCTGTCTGGGGCGCGAATCCTCTAGCCAAACCTATCCTGGGCACCATGGATTCAGTAGGGGGATTCAGCAGAAAAGCGGTGTTGTCATACTTCCGGGATCACTACGTCTCCGAGAACATTATCGTTGCAGCGAGTGGGAATGTCGATCACGGCAGGCTGGTCCGGAGCGTGGGGCGGATGCTCAAGGTCCCGAAGCGGGCAGGCCCACCGGATCGGCATCCATACGAGGATTTGATCCCGAGGATTCACAGTGATAAGCGAAAGGTCTCCCAGTGCTACATCTGCATGGGTATCGAGGGGCCTTCTTATTTGGAGGACCGGAGATTCGCCGCGCTGCTGCTATCGATGGTGTTGGGGGGGGGCATGACATCACGTCTCTTCCAGGAGGTGCGGGAGAAGCGTGGGCTTGCCTATTCCGTCTATTGTTCAGCCGACTTCTATCACAGGAGCGGGATATTTGTCATATTCCTTGCTGTCGATCCCAAGAAGGCAAGACACTGTGTAGCCCGTGTGTCCAAAGAGATAAGGCGTCTCAAGCGAAATGGTGTCACCGGGGATGAGCTGCGGAGCGCGAAGCAGCAGCTCAAAGGGAATCTCCTGCTGGGTTTGGAAAGCACAACCGCGCGGATGAGCCGGATTGCACGTCAGGAGTTCTACGTAGGCGAGCACGTCCCGCTCGAGACGTCGCTGAAGCGGGCCATGAACGTAAGAGGGGATGCGGTACTCCGGGAGGCCCGCCTGATCCTGGATGCTTCCCGTTTCTCGCTTGTAACGGTGGGGCCTTCCTCGACGGATTTCCCCACCGAAAGCGACCTCGATTTCTAGCCGGTCCGTGTAGCGTCGGGTTTCCATGCCCGACGTGGTCTGCCTCGCGGGTCCTGTCGCTGCGGACTCCCACCGTCCTCCTTGCCAGTCTGGGCGGCGGGAGGCCCTCCCTCCGCGCCACCCGCTCGGCTTCACTCCGCCCCCGTGTAGCGTCGGGGTTCCATGCCCGACGGGCTTGGCTTCGCTCGCCGCCCGGTCGCTGTTCAGAACGACATTCACTGCTCCCCGCTCGGCTTCACTCCGCCCCCGTGTAGCGTCGGGGTTCCATGCCCGATGAAACTCGGGGACGTTTCTTCTCTTGGCAGGTTGACGGTCCGGTGCCCTTGTTCTATAATGAGATGGGAGGCTCCCGAAGGAGGTGCATGATCATGCGAGTTCCTACGCTGCGCTTGCGGCACCATCTAGTATGCATCTGTATGGCTTTGCTCGCAGCCGTCGCTCTCGCCTCGTGCGGCAAGGGCGGTACGACAGGTCCCAAGGAAGATGACGGGTGCTGCTCCCCCGATACACCCGACAACCTCATGAAGGCTCTGGCCTGTGCCTATCAGACCGAGGACATGGATGCCTATGGGACGCTGTTGCACGACGACTACCTGTTTGGGTTCGTGATTGACGTCGCGGACAGCCTGGGTTTGCCGCCCGACCACCCCTGGTGGGGAAAGACCAACGACGTCAGTTCCACGGCCAACCTATTCGCCGACGATGATGCCGACTTCTCGATTGAGTTCATCCCGGTAGAGGAAGGCTGGACACCCGGTGAGATAAGTCGGGGGGGCGCGGTGATCGCAGGCCTGTTTCGCCGGTACGTTCCGAATTTCACGCTGGCAATCGAGAAGGCCGGCGAACCCATAACAATGGTCGGTGGCGGGACCTACCTCGATGTTGTAGTAGTGCCGCACCCTCTATACGCTGGGTACTTCGCCGTGCTGGAGATGGAGGAAGTCCTCCGAAATCCGGCGACCGCACCCCTACATGTGCCTGTGACCTTGAGCCAAGTCAAGGCTCTATACGAATAGACCCCGCCAATCAAGGTGCGGCCTCTGTTTCTTGTAGCGAGTGTATTCGGCGCTAAAACAGGCTGGCCTTTTCGATCCGGTCAATGGCTTCCCTTATCCGATCTTCGTTTTGTATTAGGGATATCCTGATGTAACCCTCACCATGGGTTCCGAATCCTGTGCCGGGCGCAAAGACCACGCCTGTCTTCAGGAGCACATCCTTGGCGAACTCCATTGATGACGCGTACCGGGATGGTATCGACGCCCATACGTATATAGTGGCCGGGGGCTTGGTGGCCTTCATGCCTATTCGGGCAAAGCCTTCGAGGACAGCGTCTCTTCGGCTCGTATAAGCCTTGCGGGCCGGCTCGATGAGCCCCTCACCTGCGCCCAGGACATAGGTGCCGGTTCGTTGCATGGCCATGAAGACGCCGAAGTCCATGTTCGTCTTTATCTTCAATAGATTCCTGACCATGGTGCTATTGCCGGCAACGAAACCCAGACGCCATCCCGGCATGGAATACGTCTTGGAGAAGGAATAGAATTCGATCGTTCTTTCCCGGGCACCCGGGAGTTCGAGGAAGCTCATGGCCCGGTAGTCCGGTTCCATACTGAGGTCGGCATAGGCAATGTCAGAAATCACGGCAAGGTCGTAGCGCGCCGCGAATTCCAGCACCTGCTCATACAGTTCCCTGGATTCTGCCGCGCCGGTGGGGTTGTTAGGGTAATTCACCAGGATCACCGAGGCCTTGCTGCGAACCTCGGCGGGTATGGAATCGAGGTCGGGATGAAAAGCGTTGTCCTCGCGCAGGGCCAGCTCGTAAAGCGTACCGTCCGAAATCCCGACGGCGCCGATGTATGCGGGGTAACAGGGGGAAGTCACTATGGCGATCTCGCCGGGATCGAGATAGGACAGAAAGAACTTGGCTATGCCCTCCTTGGAGCCGATGAGGGGGAGAATCTCGGTCTCGGCATCGACTTCCACACCGAATCTCTTGCCGTACCACTCCGATATGGCCCCTCTGAATTCCGTGAGCCCGTCGAATGGCGGATACCTGTGATTCTGGTGCTCCGCTTCATCGAGGGCCTGCTTGAAGTGCTGGGTAATCGATGGGTGGGGTCTCAGATCGGGGTTGCCGACCCCCATGTCGATGACGTCCATGCCCGCCTCAAGCGCTTTGTCTCTTGCCTTGTTTATCTCGGCGAATGGATATGGCGCGAGCCGTCTTGTCCGCTCGTTTCCGTCCTTCATGTTTGCTCCCCCTTTCGGGTCATTTTGATGACACCATGATATCTTATCAAATGCCGCTAGCCTGTCAAATAGCTAGAAGCTTCGCGGGCAAGGGCCGGGCTGACGCCGGGCACGAAGCCCCGACGCTGTGCAGGGAACTTGTCGGCAAAGGATGTGCGACGCCGTGCAAGATGGTGTGGGAGCGCAGCCCAACCCGTCGGGGATGGAACCCCGACGCTACGCAAGACATCTGTCGCCACAGGAGCGATGCGCAGCCGATCGGGCGGCGAGCCAAGCATGCTGCATCAGGCGCACAGCGACTTGTGGGTACAATTCAATTGACAGTATGGGTGTTCCTTCTGTATCTTCCAACTGATATGGAAGCCGCCAACACGAAGATTACGTTAGTCGGCCTGCCGGATGTGCAGGAGTATGGCGAGAACGTCGGTCCTTCCCTGCTGAAGGGATCGGTTCACCCTTGCGAGCAATGCAAGTGCTGTTCTTGCATGCGAGTTTGTACCATGTGCCACAGGAACTGCTCTCCGTCCGAGTCATGTTTCGTCCCTGTGATAGGGTGTCCGGACTTTTTCCATATGCAGGAGACGCCTCCGGTCAGGTACACATACAGAACCGGCTACGAGTTCGAGTTCAGGCTGCGTCTGCCGGGTTCAAGGTGATTGTCTTCCTCCCGTCTGCCTTTCTATGGATGATGAAGATCTGAAGATCAGAGTTAGGCGCCTGAAGCACGGAGCAGGACTGCCTCTTCCTGCAGGCGGCAGCGCGGGCTCCTCCGGCCTGGATCTCAGGGCCTGCGTCGATAGCCCTGTTGAGATCAAACCGGGGGGATCCTTGCTGATCCCGACGGGATTCTGCCTCGAGATTCCGCCCGGCTATGAGGGCCAGGTGCGGCCGCGGTCGGGCCTCGCCCTGGAACGCGGCGTGACGGTCCTCAACTCGCCGGGGACAGTCGATTCCGATTACAGAGGCGAGGTGGGAGTGATACTGATAAACCACGGCTCCCACCCCTTTACCGTCAAGCGCGGCGACCGCATAGCACAGATTGTGTTCTGCAGAGTGTGCAGTCCGATATTGGAGGAATCCGACGCTCTGGATCGCACAGCCAGAGGAGAAGGCGGGTTTGGACATACCGGTGTCTGATGGCGGATCCCCTACGATACTCACCTACCACAAGATAGGCTCGCACCTGGAGCTCGGAATAACCACCGTCCGGCGCCGCAGGTTTGCCGGGCATATGGATCTCCTCCTCGGATCGGGAATGGATTTCCTCAGGGCCAGTGATGCGGTCTCAGGCACCCATGTGCACTCCGGACTGGCGGTGACATTCGACGACGGCTACGAATCGGTCTATGAAGAGGCGCTTCCGGAGATGCTGGCAAGGGGAATACCCGGAACGGTCTTTCCGGTTGTGGGTTCGATAGGCGGTTGGAACGAATGGGACATAAACCTCGCCCCCAGGCCTGTCAGGCATCTGTCATGGGCCCAGATCAGGGATCTGACGGAGGCCGGGTTCGAAATAGGGTCGCACACCCTCAGCCACAGGGATCTAACCAGACTCGGTCCGGAAGCCCTCAGCCACGAACTCCGCGATTCGAAGAAGATGATCGAGGACGTGACCGGAGCGGAAGTGACGGCCATATCCTATCCCTTTGGGAGGTTCTCCCGCAGGGTCATGGATGAGGCGGTCGCGGCAGGCTATACCTGTGGTTTCGCGAGTTCCCCCGGGACACAGGACAGCCGCATGGCCGTTGGGCGCTGGGCGGTCTACTCGATCGACGGTGCGAGCTCGCTGGAACGGAAGATCGGGGTCAGGTCGGGCCGCCGGTTGGAGCGGCTCAAGAACACGGTGATTGCAAGACTCTCGCTTGGAACCACCCTGGTCAAGAACCGAGGTGGTCTGAGGGATGGATAGGGGCGACATGGGTAAGATAGCAGATCTGCTGTTTCTTGTCAGGCCGCCCTTGCTGTGCGCCTCGTCCACTTTCTTCTTTGCAGGTGCGGTATCGGCCCTAAGGCACACCGGAGAGCTCCGGACCTTCCAGTTGATTCCTGAGGCCCTTCCCAATCTGCTGGTCTTCACCCTTATCGTGTCCGCGGCCTTTGTCGTCAATCAGATATTCGATGTGGAAAGTGACCGTGTCAACAGGAAGTCCTTCATGCTATCCAGCGGGGTGGTGAGCAAGCGGGAAGCCATAGCCGTGCTGGCTGGTGTGAGCACGTTTGCCATCGGGCTGAGCCTCCGGTTTGATACGGACGTGCGGTATCTGACTTTCTTCGGCCTGGCGCTGGGCTTTGCTTATTCCGTCCCTCCGGTAAGACTGAAGGGCAGACCCGTGGCGGACATGGTCGCGAATGTCGTGGGGTTCGGAGTGGTGGGCTTCGCGCTGGGCTGGATGGCGTATGCCGAGATCGGCCGGGATCTCTGGATACAATGTGTGCCCTACGCCTTGGCGATGTGCGGCATCTTTCTAAACACCTGTATCCCGGATGAGGCGGGCGACAGGGAGATGGGCGATCGTACGTCGTGTGTGGTCCTCGGGAGAAGACCGGTCGGAGCCATGATCCTGGCTTTCATGGCGGCGTCCGCGGTCCTCGGCGTTCTGACCGGCGAAGTCCTCTGTGCTCTGGCGGTCATCGGCAGTCTACCCACAATGATCGCGGTGAGCGTGGAGCCAAGCTCACCGAATTCTGTGTTGGCAAGCCAGTACGCTGCCAGACTGCTCCTGGTTCTGGTGTGTATCAAGGCTCCGTTGCTGGCGGTTCTCAGCGTTCTGGCCTATTTCGGTAGCCGCGCCTACTACAGAAGGAGATTCGGTATCAGATACCCCGACCTGTCCGGTGCCATCGAGATAAGACCTCGGTTTTTGTAGCGTCCTCACTCCGGGAAGAACGAATGCATTGGCACGGAGCGACAGGACTCTCGAGGCATCCGACGTCGTGGGTGAAACCCTGCCGCGTCGGTCATGGAAACTCGGCGGACAGGGATGGGAGTCCCCGGAAGGCCGTGTGGCGCTCATTCTGAGAGGGTGTAGTTTCCTCTGGCCCTGCGATAGACATAGGTGTATGTGCGGCCTTGGCCTCGTCTGATCTGACCCGGTTTCAGCAGGCCGGTGGTGACCAGATTCTCAAGGTTCTCAGGGTATGCCCCGTTCACGGACTTATATGCATCCAGAGCGAAGCGGACATTTTCAATCTCTCTTGAATCGATGAACTCTTGAATACCACCCCGAAGCTTGTTGACGGGGAAGGCACGCGGGGTGTCCGGCGCCAGTACCGTGAACCTGAGGGCCGCCCCCAAGATGATTATGCCTGCGGTGACGACTACCGAGCGAAGCGGTGAAAGGATCCTGGCTTTGGCTTGCCGGTGAGGCATTTCGGCGATGGCGACGACGCCGAGAGCGAAGAGTCGTTCCAGTATATCCAGGGTCTCGACCTCATCGGTGGAACTCTCTTCAATGATCTCTTCAATAGTCCGCCTTCCGTCCACAAGGGTCAGGATCGCAGCGTCCTGCGTTTCCAGATGCAGGTCCTCGAGATTCAGTTCGGCCACTCTGATTGTGGTGTCGAACGAAGGGAGAAAGCGTCTGATCTCCTCAACCTCGTCCTTTCGCCGGAGGGCTTCCATCAGGATGGGCTCCAGACGAAGGGGTTTAGCGATGTTCTTTTCCGGCATCCCGTCCGTTGAAGCTGCGAACTCGTAAGTGCCGGTCTCCCATTTCACTATGTTCTGGAGAGTCCGGCGTGTGTATTCCGACAGGAGGTTCGCCAGTTTCTCCTGGCTCACGATCCCGAGGTTTAGCAAGATCTCGACCGTGTCTCCTCCTTCACCCTGCTTGGCCTCGACCACCTGGTTCAGCTGTTCCAGCCCGATAGCCCCGTTCTCCTGAAGATAGAAGAGGAATGGATCTCGGGCTCCCTGTCTTCGATCTCTTGCAGAGGCAACCTTGCCGGCGTCGAAAAAGAGAACCGCTGACTTGCCTTTGCTCCTTACCCGGAGCACCCCGGTCTTCTCCTGCATCCCGATCAGCTGCAGGATCTCGGCAACGCTGAAGGTTCCGAGCTCGCCTTTCATATCGACCTCATGCTTCCCGTACACTCCTTATTGCGATGACGGTGGATCGCCAGCAATAGAGAGTGTATGTGACCACGAAAAAAGGCAATGACCAGCCGGAGATAGGACTTACACCGAGATTCGGTATCGGCTTGATTACGGTGCCATCTCCTGCAGTAATTACCAGCAAAGTGAATACGAGGAATGCCAGGGCCAACCCCTTCGATCTCTTGCCCGAAAGATAATGGGCGCTGCCCGGGACCACGAGCCCGAGTGCAATCCTCTTGATCGCCTCGCGGGTGTTCTTGTTCCTGAGCCTTCGCTCGAGACCGTTCTCCACGCTCTCGTTGGTAGCTCCGGTCTCCTTTATCCTGCTGCATGCCGGACACAGGAACTCCTTTCTCCTTCTCCTGGCAATCTGGGATTGTACGGTCGCACCGCAGACATCACACCGTGCCGGCACCTTGGCCCGTCTCATTAACACCAGAAGCGCAACGGCGAGCACTATGAGGACCGCAAGTCCCGCGGGTCCGGATTCGGGGGGATTATAGGAGATTCTCACGGTTTTGTTATCTTCGTCCAGGGCCAACTTCCAGAGTATTCTGTTCTGGAGGTTCATGGGGACAAGCGTGGGAACCTCTTTCTGAGTCACCAGGGATCTCGTGAGGTCGAAGTCAAGAGTCGAGGCCTTGGCCAATTCCTCCTGCGCAAGATCGTACTGAAGAAGATCGTTTAGCGTCTGAGCGTAGTTGTAGTGAATCAGAGCTTCGCGGGGGCCGAACCTGAGGGCCTGCCTGAATTTCGCAACAGCTTGGTCGTACCGCCCCATTCCGTGGAAGGCGACGCCGAGGTTGTTGAGAATGGCCGGGTCATGCGGCGCGAACTTCGATGCGATATCGAACCGCTCGACGGCCTGGCCGTAGCGCTCATTCTTGAGGGCTAGGAGACCGCGCATGAATTCGCTTATGGGATCGAACCGAGGGGAGGATTCGACCTTGTCGATGCTGTCCTCAAGCGTCCCGTCATCGATCCGACCGACCAGGGCCGCAAGCCTCACAGGCGAGTTGGGATATTGTGTGGACAGCACTCGGGTTCCGGCCTCAAGGAAGAAGCCGAATAGCACGAGGAACACGATTAGTCCTATGAGCACTCGCCGCTCGCCGGAGCCGGCGAATTTCCAGCAGAGGGCCATTCCGATAACCAGAGTCCAAGTGGCCACACCTATGAGGCTCCGCCCCGAGAGGATCACGAAGAAAGAGAGGATACAGCCTATGATTATCGCTTTGAGAGACCACCCTCTGAGCGAAGGGGAGAGCGTGATCATAACCGAGTGCCACACCGTCCGGGCGTGTCTGGCCTCGACTATCGCGGCACCGGTGTAGATCGTAAGACCGATTGATATGAGTAGAATGATGACCAGGTTGGATACCAGCAGTGACTGGTATAGGAAATCGCTTAGCAGGAGTTTGACCCCTGTGGCCAACTCCAGAAAAGCGTCCATGAAGGAACTTCGAAGGTAAACCTTGGCCAGAGCGAAATGGGGCTCGGGAGAGGTCCTCAGATACCTTGAAGCCAGCAGGAAGTGCTCGGTTGCTTTTTCCGTGTCTCCGGCGCTCAAGAGCCGCTCCCCCCGCCACATATGAATGCTCGACAGGAGCATGGAGCTTTCCGGCTCCTGAGGCGGAACGGCCCCCTGTGCGGAGCACATGCTCGCCGAGAGCAACGCGATCATTGAGAGAAGCAGAAGCGGCTTACTCAGCAATACGACTAGTCTCCACAGTTGGTTTCGTTATGCTGTCCCCGGTGCTTTCGCACCCTATCTAATCAGATTCTCGGCACGCTGCGAGCCTTGCTTTAGCGGCACGTGCCCTATGGTTGCGCATATGCGCAGATCTTGACCACCCGTAGTGGTTTTGTGTTGACATAACTGGAATATCCCACTTAACCTTAGAGGCCATAGAGAAAGGCTGTTCCCCATGTCGTGTACTTGTCGGAAAAGTGTGGCCCTGGTCGCCATAGCTCTCTGGGTCCTGCTTCTGGTGTCGTCAGGGCCCTGCGCTGAGCTTGTGCGCCTGGACTACGCCATTGGGCTGGACGGGGAGGATGCCTCCGGCAACGGGCAGATCGGCATAGCGGAAGAGCCGCTCGGCAGGCCTCTAAGGGTCCAGGTGATGGATGACCAGGGACAGCCCGTGGAAGGGGTGCTTGTCGGGTTCAGCCTGGTGGAAAGCCAGACCGGTTTCGGCACGTCCGAGGGGCTCCCAATTATCGAGGAGCCGCAGGTGACATCGGGTCCGATGGGTTATGCCGGCACCCGCCTCCGCCTCGGCGATAACGATGGCACCTTCCATGTCATGTGCACTCCCATGAACCTCGAGGGCAATTCGCTCGTATTCGCGATCCGAGTGTACAAGAGATACTGGCAAGCCTCCATGTTGATCGGGCTGATTGGGGGACTGGCGATATTCCTTTTCGGCATCAAGTTCGGCGGTAGGGGGCTGCAGAAAGCTGCAGGCGGGCGCCTCCGTGACGCCGTGTGCAAGCTCACGTCCAACAGGTTCCTGGGCTTGATCACGGGAGTCATTGTCACTGTTATCATCCAGAGCAGCAGTGCGACCACGGCGATGATGGTAAGCTTCGCCAATGCAGGCATTATCCACCTGTCGCAAGCTCTTGGTGTCATACTGGGTTCCGATATAGGCACGACGCTGACGGTTCAGTTGATCGCCTTCAGGATCTTCGACTACGCTCTTCTGTTTGTCATATTAGGGTTCGCGCTTTTCATTTCAAAGGTGGAGCGCTATTCCCGCTTTGGGCAGATCATCATGGGGTTCGGATTGCTCTTCTTCGGAATGAGTGTCATGGCCTCGGCAGTAGGCCCGGTCAAGGACCATCCCGCCTTTGCAGGATTCATGCTGGGTGTCGAACGAAGCGCCTGGCTTGCGATAATCACATCCGCGATCTTCACGGCCGTCATTCAGAGCAGCGCCGCAACGATCGGACTTGTCCTCACGTTCGCCTTCCAGCGGGTCATAAGTCTGGAAATAGCGATCCCCCTTGTTCTGGGCGCCAATATAGGGACCTGTATCACAGCGCTGCTTGCCAGCCTGGGTGGTGTTGCTGAGGGCAGACGGATAGCATGGGCGCACACTTTCTTCAAGGTGACGGGTGTCGTCCTGCTTGTACCTTTCCTCGGCCCCTTCACCGAGTTCGTCAGGAACACCTCCCCCAGTCTCACGAGGCAGATTGCAAATGCCCACAGCCTTTTCAATATCGGGGCTGCGCTGGTGTTCATACCTTTCGTCAAGCCATGGGCACGCCTTTTCAAGTTCCTGGTGAAGGAAGAGGAGGTCGGTGTAGAGACCTTCAAGCCGGTCTATCTGGATCCGCGGGTGCTCGACACGCCCTCGCTGGCGCTCGGGCAGGCTACGAGGGAAGTTCTCAGGATGGCCGATATCACCTATAATGTCTACTCCAAGGCGATAGATGTCTTCCTGAAGGACGACGAGGCCTTGAGGGAGAGGTTGGTGGAGGAGGACGACAAGATCGACGCGTTGGACGAAGCCATAACTCCGTATCTAACGGTGCTTTCGCAGAAGGAGATGACCGACCGCGAGGCCGAGCGTTCCGTAACGTTGCTCTTTATAGTAAAGAACCTGGAGCTGGTTGGCGACATAGTATCGAAGAGCCTGATGGATCTGGCCCTGAAGAAGATAACGGTCTCGCCCAGGTTCTCGCCTGACGCTTTGCAGCGCATCCACGAATACCACAAGGAGATCGAAAAGACGTTCCAGATGGCGATTGATTCGTTAGCCTCGATGGATAAGAAACTGGCCCGGGAGGTCATCGAACGGAAGTCCGAGATGAATATCCTCGAAAGGGAACTTCACAAGGAGCATCTCGCCATCCTCCAGGGCCGCAAGGAAGCGGTGACGGAGACGAGTACGGTGTACCTGGATGTGATAAGCGATCTGAAGCGGATCAATTCGTATGCATCCGGGATAGCCTATGCGGTTTTGGGCAAGATATAGTTGAGAAGAGGTGATACCGGTGGCGGCAAAGCGCTTTGCGGTTATAGGAATGGGCAGATTCGGTTATACCGTGGCCATACAACTGGCCAGGAGCGGAGCGGATGTCATCGCTATAGACTCGGACCAGAGCATTATCAATGAAGTCAGCAATCAGGTGTCGGTGGCCCTCTGCATGAACTCGGTGGATAAGGAGGCCTTGGTGGCCCACGGCGTCGACAGGGTGGATGCTGCAGTTGTGGCCATCGGCCAGAACTTCGAAGCCAACTTGCTTACCACGGCGATTCTCAAAGACATGGGCATCGAAAAGGTGATTGCCCGCGCCAGCACCGATGTGCAGAAGCGGATCCTCGAGCGTATCGGCGCCGACCAGGTTATCTTCCCCGAGGATGCGATCGGCATGAGGGTGGCCCAGAGCCTGATAAGTTCAAGGATCGTTGACATAACATCGCTGTTCGAAGGGCTAAGCGTGGCTCAGGTCGTCGTCCCGAAAGAGCTTGTCGGCAAGAGAATCGGCGAGATCAAGTTCAGGCAGAAGTATAAGTGCAATATCGTAGTGATCAAGCGGAAGAGCATCCAGGGGGACCTGAAGGGTGAGCCATCATGGTACAACGTTCTGCCCGAACCCGAAGATGAGATACAGCTCAGTGATATCCTCGTAGTGGTCGGGGCGGAGAAAGACATCGAGAAGCTCGCAAGCAGCCTGTAAGAGGGGGCGGTCGACATATGGATCGGGTGTATATCGAGGATCTTCATGAGCATGTCGGGCGAGAGGTTCGGATCAGCGGCTGGGTTTACCACCTTCGTTCGAGTGGCAAGATAAGATTTGCGGTACTGAGAGACGGTACGGGCCTGGTCCAGTGTGTCATAACCGAGAGTGATTCTCCCCAAGCGTTCGAGGCTTTCGGACGACTGACTCAGGAAACCTCGTGCACGGTCACCGGGGTGGTGCGTGAGGAGATGAGGGCGACCGGCGGATATGAAATACTGGTCGCCAGTATCGAGGTGATCCAGAGTCCCGAATCGTACCCCATCTCTCCGAAGGAACACGGAGTGGGGTTCCTGATGGAGAACAGGCATCTGTGGCTGCGATCCTCCAGGCAGAATGCGATAATGCGGATTCGGGCGGAGGTGGAGCGGGCATGCAGGGACTTTCTGGATGAGCGGGGTTTCGTGGCTGTCGATTCGCCTATACTCACCCCATCAGCATCAGAAGAGACCAGCACCTTGTTCGAGCTGGACTATTTCGGCTCCAGAGCCTACTTGTCCCAGAGCGGGCAGCTCTACAATGAGGCCGCCTGCATGGCACTGGGCCGGGTATATTGCTTCGGCCCCACGTTCAGGGCGGAGAAATCCAAGACCAGGCGTCACCTGACGGAGTTCTGGATGTTGGAGCCGGAGATCGCCTTCGGAGACCTGGAGACGGTATTCGAATTGTCTGAAGGCATGGTTACCGCGATACTTGAGAGGGTATTGGGAAGGCGGGCCAAAGAGCTGGAGATCCTCGAACGTGATATCTCCAAGCTGGAGAAGATACGGGCTCCGTTCGAGAGGATCACTTACCGGGAGGCCGTTCGGATACTCAAGGAAAAAGGTTTCGAGATCGAGTTCGGTGATGACCTGGGCGCTGATGAGGAGACGGCGCTTTCTCTTGCCTTCGACGGTCCGGTGTTCGTTCACCGCTACCCTGCAGAAGCGAAAGCCTTTTACATGCGACCGGACCCTGAAGATGAAACGGTTGTGATGTGTACTGACTTGCTGGCCCCGGAAGGTGTGGGGGAGATCATCGGAGGGAGCGAAAGAATCTCCGACCGGGATCTCCTGGAGCGGAGAATCGAGAAGCATGGTCTGCCCAAGGAGGCCTTCCGGTGGTACCTGGATCTTCGCACATATGGTTCGGTGCCCCACGCAGGTTTCGGGCTGGGTATCGAGAGGACTGTTGGATGGATCTGCGGCGTCCGGCACATCAGGGAGACCATACTGTTCCCGCGGATGATCTATCGCGTATACCCGTAGCGGGCTGGGTCTGGTTCTGTTAAAGCGAAGGGAGGCCTACGGCCTCCCCTCATCTGCAGGCCCGGACTTTTCACAAGCCGTCTTTCGTGAGGGCGTCCTTGCCCGCCGCTCCCGGATGCACCTTGAGGTACTCCCCCGGGCGGCTCACTCGTCTTTCCTACCGGCACTGACGTCTCCGGCACGCAGTGGCGAGGTCTGCGACTGATCCGGGCTAGGTCACCTGAACAGGTATCTCCTTGGGTGTCTTGGATTCGACCTTGGGCAGTGTGACCTTGAGAACGCCATCCTTGAAGGATGCCTTGACATTGTCGGAGTCCACCTCGACGGGCAGGACCACGCTACGCTTGAAACAGCCGTAGGTCCTTTCCACACGGTGCAGATTCTCTCTCTCCTCCGTCTTGTCCGACTTCTTCTCACCGCTAATAGTCAGGATATCGTTCTTCACGCTGACCTTGATCTGGTCCTTGGACAGACCGGGCAGCTCGATGGACGCAACGACCTCACTGTCTGTTTCCTTGATGTCCATGGCAGGAAGCCAGTCGCCCTCGTAGCTTTCTCCCGACAGGGACATCCGGCCGTAAAGATCGCCCAGAAGCCTATCCATCTCATCCCTGAAACTCATCACACCTCTTAGCGGAGTCCATCTGATCATTGCCATAAACTCCACCTCCTTTCCGTTGGTTCACAATGTTGGTTTTGCAATTGATATGCCAGCCGTCATGCTGTTGCACGCGTCACGCGTATATTGTTGATGTTCCGTGCGTTACGGACGGGCGCAGCAATCGTCTCCGCAAGATTCCCGTTGTGCCATTCTGGCCATGATCTGCCGCAAAGTTGTTGCGGGCGGGCCAAGGCTGCCAAGTTGGCAAACGGCGAAATCCAATAAGCACTTGACAAAGCCCGTCCGTTTCGGAATCATGTTGGGTCAGCGAATAGCCTAGGGTACCGATGTACGATGCGGTTTCGATGGCCGTAGCGTCTCCTTTCGGGTTGGTGACTTGGTGACATAGAGTAGGGGGACACCATGATTCCCAAGAAGATGTTCCTGACCAAGGGGGCAGGAAGACACAGGGACAAACTGACCAGCTTCGAGCAGGCTTTGAGGAATGCCGGGATTGCCCACATAAACCTGGTCAGGGTATCGAGTATCTTCCCGCCGAAGTGCAAGCTGGTCTCACGGGACCAGGGATTGAAGCTGCTTGCTCCGGGCAAGGTGACTTACGCCGTCCTCAGTGAGAATGCCACGAACGAGCCTCACAGACTGATCGCGGCTTCTGTGGGCGTGGCGATTCCCAGGGATTCAAACCAGTATGGATATCTGTCGGAATACCACGGTTTCGGAGAAAACGAACAGTATGCAGGAGACTATGCGGAAGACCTGGCCGCCAGCATGCTGGGAACCATCCTGGGGGTGGAGTTCGATCCCGATGCCAGCTACGACACCAAGCGGGAAATCTGGAAGATATCCGGAAAAATCGTCCGCACCAGGAATGTGACCCAAAGCGCCATAGGGGACAAGAAGGGCCTGTGGACCACAGTCGTAGCCGGGGCTGTGTTTGCGGGCTGATGCGCTGTTAGCCAAGAGCCAGTGCCCATGAGGGAATTCATCGACAGGCTACTCGGACGTCTGCTCATCTTGGTCGCGGCCCTGGCTGCCGCCTCTCTGGTGGCCCAATACGGCTTCTTCCTTCCGGACCGGTATCTGGGCCTGGCCGTGGGTCTGGATATCGGAATCATCATGTTCTTCATCGCGGAGTCGCTTCTCAGACTCATGATCAGCGAGGATAGGCTCGACTATCTTCGATCGCACTGGATAGATTTTGCCATAATCGGCTTGCTGGCTGCCCAAGTAATCTCATTGCGCTTCTTTTCCGAATCCGACGTGGTCTCGGGTTTTCTCACACGCTTGAATATCCGGTCGGTTACGAAAGCATATATCATCGCCGTTCAGCTTTACATCGGTGCGGTTCTTTTCAACAAGACAGTCGAAGCCAACAAGTTCATTGCCAAACTCAACCTGAATGCTCCTCAGGTAGTGCTCCTCAGCTTCAGTACGGTGATCGGCATAGGCACACTGCTATTGCTTATGCCGCGCGCTACCAGTACCGGTCAATCCATGCCGTTTGTCGATGCTTTTTTCACCGCCACTTCTGCGACCTGTGTGACGGGATTGATAGTGGTTGACACCGGGTCCTATTTCTCAACCCTCGGGCAGGGAATAATCCTTGCCCTTATCCAGATCGGGGGACTGGGGATCATGAGTCTGACGGCCTTCGCGGCCGTGGTCATAGGCAAAGGCATGGGCATGAAAGAAAGCGCCCTGATGAAAGACATTCTGAGTTCAGATTTCATGGGTGAGGTATCGCGGTTGCTTCGGAACATCATCATCATCACGATCCTCTTCGAGATTGCCGGCGTGCTTGTGCTATCCCGGATTTGGGCTGCGGACTTCGCCTCACCGGGATTGACGGTGTATTACTCGCTTTTCCATTCCGTATCTGCTTTCTGCAATGCCGGGTTCTCGTTGTTCACAGACAGCCTGGAGGGTTTTGCCGGACGCTTCGACGTGGTGCTCACCTTCGCGGTGCTGATAATCATAGGGGGACTCGGATTCATGGTCATATCCAATCTTGGCTCTTGGTTCCTGGGCAAGATAAGGCGTGTCCCTATGGGGACCAGACTGAGTCTTCACTCAAAGACCGTCCTCCTGGCATCGGCGGCGCTGCTCGTGCTTGGGACGGTGGCTTTCTACATCCTCGAAGCCGGCGATTCGATGACGCTCATGACGCCGGGGCAGCAGTTCATTTCTGCATTCTTCTCATCCGTCACGGCGCGCACCGCGGGTTTCAATACGATCTCCATGGCGGCAATAGCAACGCCGACCGCGCTGGTAATCATACTGCTGATGTTTATCGGGGCTTCGCCTGGGGGCACTGGTGGAGGCACCAAGACGAGCACCCTTGTAGTGCTCGCGGCTACTGTCCGGAGCATCCTGAGAGGCAGGACCAATGTCGAGTTCTTGAAGAGGACACTGCCTCAGGATGTGGTCAACAGGGCTATCGTCGTAGTACTTCTGTCGGTCGGACTTGTCTTCTCCGCCTCGGTGGGCATCTCGATTGCAGAGGGCAAGCCTCTGACCGAGGTCCTCTTTGAGACGGTATCGGCTTTCGGTACGGTCGGGCTTTCACGCGGGTTGACCCGGGACTTGACTATATCCAGCAAGATAGTGATAATTATGACAATGTTCTTTGGCAGGATCGGACCACTTACCTTGGGCTTAGCCATTGGCCAGAAGGCGCGGGAGGCGGCATATTCCTATCCTGTCGAGCGGGTGATGATTGGCTAAGAGGGGGAGAGAGTTTTGAAGCAGAAAAAGAGGGTTTCGAAGAGCAGGTCCAGGAGCGAAGACTCTCCGAAGAAGCCCGCGAAGAAGACATCTTCTACGTCTCCCGGAAAGGTGAAAGGGGGCGCGGGGAAGGCAAATAGCCGGCGGGCGTCGAAACCCGTAGATAGGAAGCAAACGAGTGGTTCCGGTAAGGCCGGTTCTTCGGGGAAGGCCACCAAGTCCAGGGGACTGAAGGCCGGCTCGGATTCCAGGGCCGAGGAGCTGAGATCCATGCTGGAGACCAAGAGAGCCGGGCTGTTGGAGGATATCCGGCGTGCCAGGCAGGACAGTGTGGAGAACGATCGTACCAGTTTTCCCGAGGTCGGGGATCTGGTGTCCGCCTCCGTCGAAAAAGAGAAAGCCTTCGAATACGGGGAACTGGGGGTCAATGCTCTCAGGGAAATCGATGATGCACTGGAGAAGCTGAAGGAAGGGACCTTCGGGATCTGCGAAGTCTGTGGCAAACCGATCGGTCTGAGACGGCTGAAGGTCATGCCTTCCGCCAGGCTCTGCATAGAATGCAAGTCGAAAGAGGAAGCTTCAGGCAGGAAGTCCTGAGGCCGATCCGCAAATTAAGGGAATTGACATTCCGGCGGAACTGGCGTATATTAGAGTATGAAGGCTGAAACCGGAGGCGGGGTATGATGAAGACACGTTTGTGCATTCTGCTATGCCTGCTTCTTTCCCTCATCTTGTGTGGCAGTGTGGCGGCCGGCCCCAAACACCCCAGTTATGGCGATCCTGATATTGTTGAAGGGATGCGCGGAAGAGACGGGGGTTGTTCTCAGGTGCAGTTGTGCTGTTCATCCGAGACGCAACTGGTGGTCGACATCCCATTGCTGGGCAGGGTGTTTATCAACTGGGAAGAGCAGAGACTTCAGCTTCGCAAGATGGCTGAGAGGCTTCCTGCTGCCTTTAGGAAGGATCCTAGTAGGTAACAAGCCGGCAGCGGAGTTTGTCTCACCCTTTGAGCTTGCGGGGAAAGGGTGACATGGATGAGCTACACGGCAGTGGGCCCACCGGCAAAGGGGGGAAGGATCACAAGGGCCACGGGATAAGCACGTCGCTTGAGGACCTTGGTAATTTCTGCCTTGCCAGCGGGGAGTTCGCCACCGCGATAGAGTACTTCAACAAGCTGCTTGCGCTCACCGGATCATCTGTACAGGACAAGGTGAGGCGAGCTTCCCTCTTACGACGCTTGGCAGTCTGCTATCTGAAGATAGGGAAGTGCGATCACGCCCTGGAGCTGCTTGACAAGGCTTTCATGTTGGTGTCCGAAGGAGAGGATCCCGTAGAGCTTGCGCGCATCATTGGGGAACGGGGATGGGCTCACTTCAGACGAGGTGAATACGATCTTTCCTCGGCCGATCTGGAATCCGGGTTGGATATCCTGCTCGGAGATGAGCGGGGGAGAGAGATCGCACACACGTATAACCGTTTGGGTGGAATAGCATTCAGGAAGGGCGAGAATGAGAGAGCATTCGACCTGTACCGTGCCGCCCTGTCCGCAGCCAGGCTAACGAAGGACCGCGATCTTCAGGGGACTGTCCTTAACAATCTCGGGCTGACCTGCAAGAATCTTGGGCGGTGGTCTGAGTCCCGCAAGTTCTTTGAAGAAGCCCTTGAAATAGCTGACGAGGTCGGCCAGCATCTTCAGAAGGCGATGCGCCTCAACAATCTGGGAATCATCTATTCGAAGATGGGCATGCTGAAGAAGGCGCACCGTTGCTGGAATCAGTCACTTGAGACTTTCACCAGGATAGGAAACAAGGTTGACATAGTCTCGGTCTATCTATCGCTTGGTCAGTACCATCTGACCTATCGCGATTTCGAGCATGCCGAAGAGTACTTTGTGAGGGCATTGAAGGAAAGCTCCGAGAACGGGGTGGCAAGGGATTCGGCTCTTAGCCTTGAATACATGGGTGACCTGCATATGGCCTGTGACCGGCTTGACGATGCGCGGATGTGCTACCGGGAGGCTCTGGCCATAGCGGAGGAGATAGCACCGCGCGGCGATGTCGTCACCGAGGCAAAGAGAAGACTGGCAGACGTCGAGGCACAATGCGGGAACCATGAAGCGGGCATGGAATTGGCGTCGGACGCCTACCTTCTGGCCTCTGAAATGAAGGATGTATTCGAGCAGGCGTGTTCGCTCCGTTCCCGGGCGTGCGCGGAATTCAATCTCGGTGAGTGGGAAAGAGCGCGAGTCGATTTTGCTGAGACGATTGAGAAGTTCTCGACGCTGGGAGAAAAGAAGGAACTGGCCAAGACCTATCTCGCTGCGGGTGAGTTGCTTTCTTCACAGGCATCTTCATCCGGGTTGGCCCGTGAGTACCTGGCTGGTGGGCTGGGGATCTTCGAAGACCTCGGCATGAACTATGAGGCAGGGCTCTCCGCGCTGTGGTTGGGCAAAGTCGCGGCAACCAAGGGTGACATAGAACGATGCCACGGGCTGCTGGGCAAGGTGATCCGCATATTCGGGGATAGCGTCCCCAACGATGTCATGGAAGAAATATCCAGGATTGAGCGCGAGGCCGACGAGCAGGTTTCGACGCTATCGGTAAGCGAGGCCAATGACCTGGCCGAATTCAATACGGTCGTGGACCGGATACTGCGCTCGCGCGGAGAGGTCGCGAAACTCGATGCCGTTCTGGATGCCTGCATTGCCAAGACGACGGCGGAGCGTGGGATCATACTGCTTAATCGTGGTGGAGACCTCGGTCTTGTGACTGCAAAAGGGACGGACGGTGAAGCGGTCACGAAGCTGAAGCCCGTCATTGCGGAGATGCTCATGATTGCCGAATCTTCCGGCCGCCCGCTGGTAAGCGCCGGCATTGACCGTGATGGGAGACTGAGTTGCAATGGGGGGGATGGTGTGCCCAGTGTCGCCGCGATATGTGTTCCGGTCGCCGTGAGCGGTGCCGGGTCGGGCTGCATATATCTCGATTCGAGGTCCTCCGGCAAGCCTTTTACCAGGGACGACGTCGAGTTTGTGGTCGCCCTGATGGGCATTGCCAAGAGTGTGCTGTCCGAGGCCCAGCTGGGCAAGTACATGGAGGAGGCCAGATTCTTACGTTCCCGATTGACCAAGACCACTTCTGTTGACGGCATCATAACCCAGAACAGGAAGATGCTTGAAATCCTGGAGGCCATGCGCTTCCTGAACAGCGCATCCACAACCGTCCTGGTCGAAGGCGAGACGGGCACAGGCAAGGAAATGTTGGCGAGAGCCATACACTCCAGTGGTAACCGGGCAAGCCGGCCTTTTGTGACGATTGATTGCTCGGCCCTGTCCGATGAGATTCTCGAGAGTGAGTTGTTCGGCCACGTAAGAGGCGCCTTCACGGATGCCAAGGCAAACAAGAAGGGCCTCTTCGAAGCGGCCGATGGCGGCACGGTCTTTCTGGATGAGATCGACAAGACCTCGAGAAAATTCCAGGAACGTCTGTTACAGGTTGTCGACAAGCGGGAGTTCAAACCCGTAGGTTCGACGGTCTCGCGGAAGATCGATTTCCGGCTGATTTGTGCGACCAACCGGGATCTTTCGCAGCAGGTGGAGGCCGGGCGTTTCCTTGAGGATCTGTATTACAGGCTCAAAGTCATATCCATGAGACTGCCTCCGCTTCGAGAGCGAAGGGATGATATTCCGTTGCTGGCGGAACATTTTCTAGAGATGTACAACAAGCAGCTCGGCAAGGCTGTCATAGGGTTCTCCGCCCCGGCGATGGACCTTCTCGTGAGCTACGCGTGGCCGGGTAATGTGCGGCAGATCGAGCATGAGATCGAGCGGGCTGTGACATTTGCCGGTGACGGTGAACTCATCAGTCCCGATCTCTTCTCAGAGGACATCACCGGCTGGGGTACGATAGTGGCTACCGATGGCAAGAAGCCGCTCACCGATGCCGTCGAACAGGTCGAGAAACAGATGATAAGGCGGGCGATGAGGGAGTCGGGTGGGAATAAGGCCAGGGCCGCCAGGAGCCTGGGCATAAGCAGACGGGGTCTTCTGAACAAGCTGCAGCGATACCACATCGAATCGTGAACTAAGTTTACGCCGCGGGTGTTACCTTGCTTCTCGTTGAAACCCGTTGTATTATAACAAGTTAATAGGTCCTCTCGATCTACGTGAACATGCTTCACGTTTCGGTCTGTTGACGGGCAATCGGTCTCATTCTCCTCATTGAGGCAATGCGTGTAACCAGTTGATTTCACATAAGATAATCCGCCCGCACTTATTGCAGAAGATCCAGTATCCGGCATGAAACCTGCAAGAGAGTATTCACTGGTTTGAGAAGCCTCTCGTCTCTCGACTGAAAGGCACTCAGCGGGGACCCGAGGCCGATCCCAGGGAATGGGTGAAGCCCCTATGAAGCGCCAAAGCATTGCCGATGAAGATCAGAGTGATTCCCCTTTCAGGCAGGACCTTGAGCGGCAGGAGGCTCCTGCCAAGCGGGGGACCGAAGCGCCCCCCCGGCAGTCAAGCGAAGGCCTTTCGGCATACCTGAAAGCCATAAGCAGGAT
>CAZRAU010000009.1:0-2474 GCA_964598025.1 uncultured bacterium | reverse complement strand
GATTCCGCTGCTCACAAGGGTGGAGGAGCAGCAGCTGGCGAGGCGGGTGCGGAAAGGGGATGCCGCGGCAAAAGAGAGAATGGTACTGGCCAATCTGCGGCTTGTAATCGCGATAGCAAGGAAATACAGAGGCATGGGTCTTCCGTTGGCGGATCTCATTGGCGAGGGGAACCTGGGTTTGATCAAGGCGGTCGAGAGGTTCGAATACGAGAAGGGGTTCAGGTTCAGCACTTACGCATCCAAGTGGATCAGACAAGCCATCACCAAGACACTTGCCACGGACAGCAGGACGGTTAGGCTCCCGGCAAATGTCATCGAGACCATACGCAAAGTGCGTGCGACCGAGGAGAGCATGCTAAGGAACGAACAGACTGAGCCGGCCGAAGCCGATGTCTGCTCGCGCCTCGGTCTTTCATCAGCCAGGTATGCTCAGATGGCCAATGCTTCCTCATCGGTGTCGTTTGACGCACCTTGTTCCCCGGACGGCGAAGTCAGTCTTCACGAGATGGTTGCCGACCAGTCAGGTGAGATGCCCGACAGGGTCGCCTTTCAGCATATCGACTCGGACAAGCTGGAAACCTATCTCCGGAGTCTCTCGAAACGAGAGCGGCGGATACTCTCATACCGGTTCGGCCTCGAGGACGGCAATCTCCGTTCTCTTGCTGAGACCGGCAAGATGGTGGGTATCACCAGGGAGCGTATCAGACAAATAGAAAAGCGCGCGATCGAGAAGATCAGGCGGATGATGAAGAAGAGGAGGATGCACAAAGTCCTAATGCAGAGACAGTAGCCTTCTCTCCGGATTGTGCCCTCGTTTGTCCCCGCGGCGAGGGCACAATCTTTTTCGCCCAGTTGACTTTTCGAGCTCCTGTTCGTAGCATTCTTAAGGGTGAAGTAACGGCTTGTGGCAGGCCGGGCACGTTGGGGCCGAACGTGAGAGGGGGGTCGGTTGAAGAGGCGTGAGTTCATGCGGTCGCTTTGTGTGGGGACATGCGGTGTTGTGGGGAGCGCCGTCCTGCCTCTCCCCGTAGTGTCCGGGGAGGGGGGACTGAGGAAAGAGGCCGGCCACTACGAGAAGCTGGCCGATAGGGCGGTACGTTGTCTGGTTTGTCCGAGGAAGTGTGTGGTTCCGGAAGGTCAGAGGGGTTTCTGCCGCGTGCGCGAGAACGTCGACGGCACCTACTACCTGATCGTATATGGCAGGGTCTGTGCCGGCCACATCGATCCCATAGAGAAGAAGCCGCTTTTCCACTTCTTGCCCGGCACCAACGCGTACTCGATTGCCGCCGTCGGCTGTAATATGACCTGCAAGTTCTGTCAGAACTGGGAGATATCCCAGGCTCAACCGGAGGATGTGCACGCAGCCGATTCTGCACCCGGGGATGTTGCACGGAATGCCGTCAACTACGACTGTCCTACCATTGCCTATACCTATACCGAGCCGATCGTCTGGAATGAGTATGCCCGGGATACGGCGGAGGCAGGGCACAAGCAAGGTCTTAGGAGTGTCATGATCTCCGCAGGCTACATAAACCGTGAGCCTCTGACAGAGATGGCGCACCATATGGACGCCATCAAGATAGATCTCAAAGCATACGATGACGGCTACTACCGGGATGTCTGCTCGACCAGACTTCAGCCGGTCCTTGACACGCTGGTGCAGATCAAGGAGAGCGGAACTTGGCTGGAAGTGGTCAATCTGATTGTCCCCACTCTAAATGATGATGAGAAACAGATTGCAAGTCTGTGCAAGTGGGTGGTGGAAAACCTGGGTGACGATGTGCCGTTGCATTTCACGCGCTTCTATCCGACCTACAAGCTCAGGGACCTTCCACCGACATCGCTTGCATCGGTGGTCGAGGCGCGGGAAATAGCCCTCTCCCTTGGTATGAAATTCCCATATGTCGGCAATGTGCCGAACGGTCATCCCGGGGAATCAACCTACTGCCCCGGTTGCGGGCAAGTCGTCATAGAGCGCGCCGGCTACCGTGTGCTGTCGCTGGGCATGGAAGCCGGCAAGTGTTCCTCATGCGGGACTCCTATCCCCGGTGTATGGAGCTAGAGGAAGGAGTCAGATCTTGAGAATCGAACTCAGGTGCGGAATCCAGTTTTCAAGATCCGACCCCTTTGGTGATTTCGGATTCCAGTATGTCAAAACCGACACCTAAGCCGAGCCTTGCCAAGGCGCAGAGCATTGTCTGTGCCGACCCTGAGATGGTCGGGAGCGAGTCGGCAGGGCTTCTTGAGTGCCTCCACCGGGTGGTCAGGCGGGATGTCGTTTCAAGACGGGCCCACCCTGCCGCCGATGCGGCGGCCCGCGACGGTTATTGCCTCCGGGCGGCCGCTACACGGGGAGCGTCGGCCCGCCGGCCTGCCGTCTTCCGTTTGCGGGGGACCGTACGGTCGGGTGACAAACCGCGCATCAGCATAAGGCGAGGGCAATGCGTCCGGATCATGACGGGTGGGATACTGCC